>JBAXRM010000154.1:0-11020 GCA_037131225.1 Nostocales cyanobacterium ELA583
TATCTGCACATTTTTCCTAACTCCCTAAAAAATGGGCGAACCGGGAGTAATAACTTAAAATTCAGAAAAATACAGCTTGCAATCCTCGGATTTCTCAAGATATTCTAACAAATTCCTAAAATGCTTGTGGAATTTGCCTTTTAAATTTTGAGTTTTGTGTCCCTTTCGGGAGTCTTAGGCTTTATAATCAAATGGTTTGACCTGTCACCCCTTCCCTAACATGACAACCAGCGAAACTATAAACCAGGTGGACTACCTCCGTATCAGTTTAATTGATCGCTGTAATTTCCGTTGTCAATACTGTATGCCAGTAGGTGCAGAACTTGATTATATCGTCAAACAGCAATTATTAACTGATCAAGAACTGCTTACCCTCATTCAAGAAGTATTTATCCCTGTTGGTTTTACGCGCTTTCGCTTAACCGGTGGTGAACCCTTACTTCGTCCTCATGTAGTTGATTTAGTCGAAAAAATTGCTCATCTTCCCGAAACTCAAGATTTAGCAATGACTACAAATGGGTTTTTACTCGCTCCCATTGCCCAAAATCTCTATGATGCAGGCTTAAAAAGAATTAATATAAGTTTAGACTCTTTAGATCCACATATATTTGCAGAAATAATCGGTAATAATGGAAGTGGACGCTGGCAGCAAGTATGGCAAGGTATCCAGTCTGCTTATGAGGTAGGATTCAACCCATTAAAATTAAATGTAGTCGTAATTCCTGGCGTTAATGACCATGAGATATTAGATTTAGCTGCTTTAACAATTGATAAACAATGGCACATCCGATTCATTGAATTTATGCCCATTGGTAACGGAGACTTATTTAGCGATCGCGGTTGGATATCTTCAGCGGATTTACGTCAATCCATTCGTGAGCGTTGGGGCTTAACAGAATCCCAAATTCGCGGTAATGGACCGGCTGATGTATTTCAAATTCCTGATGCTAAAGGCACAATAGGATTTATTAGTCAAATGTCAGAATGTTTCTGCGATCGCTGTAATCGGATGCGTCTGAGCGCAGATGGTGGGCTACGTCCCTGCTTATTAAACGAAACAGGTCAAATTGATTTAAAAACCGCTTTAAGGGCTGGTATTAGCACCATTGACTTACAAGCAGAAGTCAGAAAAATTTTAAATATTAAATCAGAAATAAACTTTAAGCAACGCGACTCTGGTACTGTCGGCACTTATGCCCGTACCATGTCGCAGATTGGCGGTTAGTCAACTAAGCGAATTTTAGATTTTAGATTTTGGATTGTAGATTCAAAGAAAACAATTCCAATCTAAAATCGTAAATCCAAAATCCAAAATTGTCCTACGCTTGACGTGAGTAGTATTCCACAACGAGTAGTTCATTAACTTGTAATGCTACCCATTCCCGTTCAATTACACTATTAACCTTACCAGACAATTTAGTTTTATCAAACTCTAGATGACTAGGAAGGTTAGCTAAACCGGGATATTGTAAATTAGCTTCCACCAACTTCTTAGAAGCTTCTCTGTTTCTCACAGCAACTTCTTCACCAGGACGACACTGATAGCTGGCAATATCTACAACCCGGCCATTAACAGTTAAATGACCGTGATTCACCAATTGACGGGCGGCTGGGATTGTGGGAGCCATACCCATGCGAAAAACGGTATTATCCAGACGCATTTCTAACAATTGCAGTAATACCTGTCCGGTAGAACCAGCAACTCGTCTGGCTTTACGAACATAGCGGAGCATTTGTTTTTCGGTTAAACCGTAGTTCATGCGGAGTTTTTGCTTTTCCTCTAGACGGATAGCATACTCAGAGCGCTTTTTACGGTTTTGTCCATGCTGTCCTGGGGGATAAGCACGTCTAGCACTCTTCCGAGTTAAACCTGGTAATTCGCCTAAACGACGGACAATTCTGAGGCGGGGTCCTCTATATCGGGACATGAGTTTCCTTAATTTAATCCTTCTAAAATTTTATTCAGACCTACCATTATGGCATAGTTCCCAAAAGGATAGACATTTTATAGCTAAATTGTCTTCTATTTACCGTTAATATTTAGAGAAATCAATCCGTTGAATTCATCAATTTTCGGTAAATTTCTGGCGATCGCACCGTAGTAGAATATTGGAACCAGCTTCTAAGGTAGCATAACCTTGGTTGAGTCGAAAACGGTTATGTTAAAAAGCGAAAAAAATAAGTAACTTTGGGAACAAAAAAACCAATTATTCCTTCAGAGAATTTACAGCATTATTTATAACTACAAGTGGATTACTAGCCAGTAGTTTACCTACTATGGCCGTTACCGATTTATATCGAAATGACTATCAGGTTTGTGCTGCTCAACTATTGAGCGTGGGTGTCGGCAAAACTAAGCATCTCAAATTTGTGCCTTGGCACTTAGACCACGAGAGTTATCCTCGTGTGTAACAAAAATTCATAAGCTTACACAAATCACACCTGTGGATGCCCTTTCTTCCTGTTAACAGGCTTGCCGTCCACAGGTTGCTAAATCCCGTGTAGTTACCATTAGTAAAAGTTATCAGGGTTCAAAAATCAAGCTACTTTAACATCCTGCCGTCGCAGTTTGTTACCAGTAACCTTCGCTAAGTGTGTAGTTGGTCTCCGATGGGAAATTGATTTGATTCCTACTCAGGCGTTAAATACTTGTATTGTATTGATGCCAGTCAAGGATCTAGCGGTTTTAGTGCGGTGTCTACAAAGCCATTGGGTGTTAGTATTAACCCCAATTAAGAGACTTTCGCCTTACCTCTCAACTCCATGATTAAATAGATTCATAACTGTAGGGCTGCTTAAGTATGCCACCCTACTCCGCATAAAAATTGTGTTTTCTATTCATCTTTATTACCAACAACCATTTGTAAGATCATCGGTACTCCTCCTTCATTGTGATATTTATCCCCCCAAGCCCTAATGATTTCGTCTAATTCCTCCATTGCTCTATCAATCTGATCTGTCGGAATATCCAGTTCTTCCACAGCCCGCATCGTGTTTGGTTTGCGCTCTGCCCAATATTTCATCATGCGGAAATACCGAGCCGTATCTTCTACCATCGTGTAGGTGCGTTCTTGATCATCAGCAGGAGCGTAGAACGGACGAGTAAGAGCATAAAAGGGCATTCCCCACGGACAATCAATGCGTGTTACCGTTCCTGAATACAGTAGACGGCGCTTGATATGTTCTGCTAATGCTTCACTCAATGGCATCTGATGCTCAGGGGGTAGTTCTTCCTGCGATCGCTTATGGAGAAACTCAATTAACTCCATAAATTCAAATGAGGTGACTAGCTTGGCATCAGGAAGATGTTCAGGGAGCTTTTGCTCAATTTGTTTTTTCTCTTCACTGGTCAGGTTCGTACCGGGAACACGGGATCTTCCTGGTATCCAAGGATATTTTTCCATCCAGACATAGGGAAGTTGGATCAGATAGCGAGGTTCTTGAGAACCCAGCATTTTGAGAAGTTTGCCCTCAGTTAAAGCAAGTCTGACTTCTTCAACGATGATTTTAACTCGTTTTGGCTCAAGGTGATGTAAATGTCCAGTCATTCGCAGGTTTTGCCCCTGCTCTAGATAGGTCATATAAATTGCACACTTGGCTGCTGTTGCGGCTGCATCTAAAAATGCTCCATGCCTGTGACCACTGGTACGCATGGCACTGAAGGCTAGATAAAGCATGATCTGATCCATCGCACTAGGTCCAAGACGCTTGATCAGATCGATGTCGTTGGTCATATTCTACAGACGGATAAATGGCTTGTTTACAAGTGTGATATTCAAATCAAACCACGAATTATACACCCAGTTGGATACAAATATTTTAAATCTAAACCTAAAATTACTGTTTGACTCGGGAATTTTTAGGTGGTAAATGTTGAGGGTGTAAATTGACAGTTTCTCGCGTCTAGTAAACCAACCCCCTCCCCTGGTATAACTCGAAGACTTTAAGATGCCCAGGGTGTTGGGATGCAGGGGTATAGGGTAGGACGGAGGAACTTTAGATGATTTGTATTTTGTATCTAAGAAACTATTATAACTTCCTATTTCTGAAATATCCATATATTTTTCAAATAATTTTTCGGTAATGGGTAATTGACTAGTGACTCCACAAGAGGGGCAACCACGGGGGGATTGCCCCTACGGTGACTCCTATTTAGATGGTTGTAGCTGATTGGGTGTTTTTTTCCAGGTAATACTTGCTGTACCAATCGTCACTAAGATAACTCCTATAACTTGGACAATATTTAGGGATTCTTGCAGCATCACACCGGCGAAAATCACGGTTAAAATGGGGACTGTAGCCCCAATCAAAGATGAGAAAGGAGAGCCTAGTTTACGAATACCAAAATTATTGAATAAGTAACCACATAAGGTCAGGACACCTAATATAAAAGCACTTAATACTAATTCGAGGATATTAGATGAGTTAATTGCTAAGGCTAAATTACCGGGCAAAGGGATGATTAAGCAGATAAAACTTAATAACAACATGGTACTGAAGTTAATTAAAGTCAAAGATACGGGATGTAATTTAAGTTTAGTGGCGCATATTCTGGTAAGAATGACGTACATTGCAAATGCTATCCCGGAGAAGATGGCTGTGGCACTTCCTAGTGATGTATTATTCACCCCTATAGACTGATGACCTATAATTAATAACTCACCACCAAAAATTGCCACCATTGCCCCAGTGACTAGTAAATTAGGACGTTCTTGAAATAGAAACCACGACAGGAAGACACTCATAACTGGATAGAGAAAGAAGAGGGCGATCGCCATTCCTGTCGTAACTTCACCAATAGCAATGTAAATAAGTACCTGCGATAAAAATAACAAGCAACCGCTAATTACTGACAAAAATAAAGCCTGTTTGCTTTTGTTCTGACTAGAAGTAGCATTGGCCCGTAATGAAGCAAATAAACTTTCTAGCTCTTGCCAAATAGGGGGATGTAATATAGGCGATAAAAGTAACATTAATGGCACAACCACTAATAAACGGAGCATCAAAATTAAAAAAATATTACCCAATGTAGGTAAAATTAGCTGCTGTGTTGATAATCCTCCCACGGAATTAGAAGCCGTAAAGAAAATCGCTTTAATAGCCACGTTGTAAAGAGACGAAACTACTGTAGACAAAGAGATCAGCAGGAAACCTATTTGCAATTCTGACCAGTTAGGAGATGTGCGGGATCTTTGTTGTCTAGGTGTTATTTGTTCTCTAGAAGTTGTTTGTTCTCTTGGATTTATTTGTTGTCTGGGTGTTGTTTCCCGCCTTAACTTTGGTGTTGGCCGTCGTCCTGTTGGTAAATTCGGAGTTAAAACAGAACGTGGTTCGGATGGGGGATCTCCCAGCGATGGTGCTGTTAATACTTTGGAGGTCAAGATAGCACCCAGTTCAAAGTTGTTGTCTTCCGGTATCGCTGTTGGTAAATCTGGATTTACGAAAGAACTGGTTTCAAGATTATTGTCTTCCGGTATTGCTGTTGGTAAATCTGGATTTATGAAAGAACTGGTTTCAAGATTGTTGTCTGTAGGGGGAGATAATATAACCGCATTAGCTGCTGATGTAGAATCACCGTGTGGTAATTCATGGGGAATTAGAGCAACTGGTTCAACAATCATTCTTTGTGAGGATTTTTCCCCATTCCCATTTTGATAAATTGTAGATTCGCCACGTGGGCTATCGGGTAGTTGTAAAACGGTGGGTGCGCCTTCTGTTAATATTTTCACAGGATTAGCGGCTCGGTTTTTTTCTACTTCACTCCGCAGACGATTCACAAACTCTGCTAATATCGCTTCCCCTTGCTGTTGTTGGCTATACATCCGCGACAACTGTTGAGAAAGATCACCCTGATAGTTTTTGAGTTCTTGTAATAGTGAACTAAAGGCAATTGTGACTGTATGATCTAGATCGTCTAACATATTAGTCACATTCTGTCCGATCTCATTGACTACATTATTACTTAATTGAGTATTTTGAAGCGCAGTTTGATCAGAGGGATTATGCTCTACGGCTTGAGTAGCTAAAGTTTTCAGTGACGATTGTAATTGAGAAGATATATGTTTAGCTAAAACTTCTGCTAATTGACGGATTAATACCTGTTGTTCCGTAATTTGTCGCGATTGTTGTAAATGCTCTTTTTCCTCAATTAACTTTTGAATATCGTTAGATAATCGGTTTTTTTCGGTTTCTAGCCGTTTTACGTCTTCCTGCAACGACTTCAGTAGATTTTGTTGAAGATTTTCTAAATCCTCAACTACGTCCCATAAAGCATTTTCTGCGGCTCTGGATAGCTCACCTCTAATGCGTGGGTTTTCCGGTCGTTTCTCAAATCGCCCCATCAGTTTCTAGCCTCTAACACCTTGATGATTAAGTTGTTTTCCCGGATACAAAATCAAAACTTGTATTAAGTTTCCTGGAGAAAACATCGGAAACTGCACAATTTCACGGAACTTATAAATTTAATTAACTTATACAAGATTAGTCCCTATCATTTTTTTAGGGAATGATAGTTATAAAATTCTTACATATCAATACCTAACTATAAGCATCAAATCAGTGCGGAATATGTCTTGCTTGATAGTTGACATCATAATTAGAAACTATCAAATTATGTCTCTCCTAATAAATCATTGTAGTTAATGAGTCGAAATTATGCAAAAATCCTCTCTGCGGGGAGAAGATGTGGTCAAACTGGAAATCGAGGGTTGATATCTTTGTTTTAGTGCCAAAAAGTTACCATAATCTTAAAAATGGCAGCACTGAGGGCGGCGCTGATAGGGACTGTAATTAACCAGGCTGCGGCGATATTTTGGATAGTGGAAAATTTTATGGATTTAATATTTTGTACCAGTCCAATCCCCACAACGCCACCAACGAGGGCGTGAGAGGTGGAAACAGGTAAACCTAAGCGGGAAGCCAGTAAGATAGTGATGGCGGTGGCCAATTCGGCACAAAATCCGCTGCTAGGTTCTAAGAAAATAATATTTTCGCCGATAGTGGCAATAACTTTTTTACCCCAAACGGCTAAACCTGCCACAATTCCCACCGCACCGAGAACTAGAATCCACAAGGGAATGGTGAGTTGATCACTGGGGACTCTACCATGTTGATTAATGTAGGAAATTACTGCTAAGGGAGCGATCGCATTACCAACATCATTAGAACCGTGAGCAAAAGCGACAAAGTAAGCACTCAGCACTTGAAATTTAGCAAATAAACCTTGAATTTTAGGCTCAATTTGACTATTTGCTAATTGTCGCCAACTAATTAAGGTCAGGCTAATTAAGGCTATTCCACCAATGACTAGGGTGATGTCGTGAGGGGGAATATTAAATCCCTGTTCGAGTAAAAACAGGCTCAGGGGTTGAGTGAGTGTGGGGAGAACAATAATACCAAATACACTCAATAGCATTGTACTTAACCAGGGAATCCATTCCTGTAACTGGTTTAGGGGATGGGGTTGGTTAAAAATCCAGTGTTGAATCAGACTATACAAACTAGCAGCGATCGCACCACTAATTATTGGTGTTAAAATCCAGCCAATAGTAATTAAACCAATGGATGACCAATCTATGGATTCTCTTCCTAATGCTACCCAACTAAAGCCAGCGATCGCGCCCACAATGGCATGAGACGAAGATACAGGTAAACCCTTGGTTGTGGCAATTTGTAGCCATACTCCACCGCTGATGAGTACCGCAATCATCCCCATAACTAAAGTTTGTGGTGTCGCAGCAAATAAAGCCGGATTAGCAATTTTTGTACCCAGAGTAGCTGTTACCTCTTGTCCAAATAAGACAGCACCAAGAAACTCTAACACCCCAGCAATAATGATTGCCTGTTTAAGGGTGATAGCCTTAGAACCCACCGAAGTTCCCATCGCATTAGCAACATCATTTGCACCCAAATTCCAGGCGACGTAGAAAGCTAAAGAGGCGACTATCGCGGTTTGTATTTCCATAAAATAAACCATTCACACCTCGTCAAAGGTGAAAGTTGCTGTGAATGATTTACATTTTCCATTTTTTTGGCTGTTAAAATTCAGGCGAGCTAGTAAACTCGACAAAGTAGTTAACAAAACTTAATTTTATCGGAAAATCGGGTGAAAACCGCGACCAATCATTACTGGGATTTTACTCACAAAACTGCAAGTACAAGCTTGAGAAACTTGATCTATCACTTCAGCTAAATGTCTCTTCTCAAATCCCAACTGATAGCTTTTAACCATATTCTCCAAGGACAACTCCGAGTCATAGATGTTGCTTGTGGTATTGGACAAACACTAACGTTCACGAGAGAAACTTTACCTAAAGTGATAAGTTGATAAATCCCAACAAAAGTTCTCTTTTTCCTTGATTCCGGTGATTATTCCCACCTATTAATACCCAAATATTGAACCCCAAAAGCGATTACGAAGGGTGAGGTTGGTACGTGTATTAGTGATTTACTCACCAATACACGCCAGGTTGGAGTAATTACCGGATTTTTTGATGAAATATTGAACAATTTTCGAGAGATGAAGTGCTGTAACTGTCTATGTTTTTAGCAGAGAAATTGAAATACTGATAGCTTACATGGTAACGCAGAAGCCATACTACTGATGAGAGATATAGTGATGTAACTATCTATATCTAGTATCAGTCAAAGGGAAATTTTGAACAAGAGAATCAAACAAGTGTAGTGCTGTAACTGTCTATGTCGTCTCGATTCAAGAAGTGGTATGGAGAATATGAAAGATCAATAATCCGGTAATATCATCTTGCTGGTTGGCAGGTTTTATCCTCCAACTATTAAACAACAGAACCGACATTGCCAAGTTATCCATCCAAGCCTCTGCGACCACTACCACGATGGGGATTGGGCTTTTCGGGTTGATTGGGGCTAGGTTTGGAGTTATCAGCCAGGTTAAAACTCTGGTTCACCAAAGGTGAAAGCTGGGAATCCGACTTAGCCATTGATAAAGGGGAAAAAGGAGTCTGTACTGCTTCGCAGTTAAAAGCTAAGGAGCCACATACCAGACTCGATACTAAAAGTGAAATGGCAGCACGCATAGTAGATGTCTATTTTAGAACTCTCTACTTCACTAATACTTAACTTTTATATGTCTGTCCGGAAAATTCGCAAAAAAGTATTGTATTTTACTGAATAAAAGTTCATTTTATACTTCCTCAAGATGCTCGACAAGTAACCAATTTCCAGACAGGTTTGGCCGCCCCCAAATTTTGAGCATTTTTTCTGGGGGAAAAGCTTGTAGCTGTTGATCAATATGCGATCTCAGCGTCACAAGCTGCCAATTTGTCGTATTTAAATTGGTGTTTTCTGTAATATTAAATTGATAGTTTTGCCAATCCAGGCGTTGGAATTTGCCTGTGAAGTTGCTGAGGTTTAATTTATTATCGGCTCCCAGCGAAATACAAGGACAATTCCCATCAGCAGGATAAGCTTCTGGGTGGTCTAAATAATAAGTTTGCCAGTACAACCAATCGGGATGATTAGTTAATAAGTTAAACAGGGGAACAATTACAGCAGGTGTATAGTCGTCTGACAGTAATGCAGCCTGTAAACTCTTCACTGGTAAATCCCTGGGCTGACATTCTAGCACAATACAAAGACTTGCTGCCATACCTGCCGCTTGTCCAATTCCCATGACTACTGGTTGGAGTCTAGTAGCCCCATTGGCAATGTGGGAAACGGAAATGTTCTTTTCACACACCAGTAAACCATCTGTAGCAGCAGGAATTAGAGAACCATAAGAGATTGTGAAGGGTGTTCCTGTCCATCTTCCACCCCAACGGATAGATTTAGGTTGCAGCGAAAACTCGACACCAGGATAATGGTGATCGTTGGCATAGTTACCGACAGCGATACTTTCAGTTAGCTTCGCTACCGCATCATGAAATGGTGACGCGGTTTTACTGTTGGCTAAAGGCAAAATATCCTGTTCACAAACGGTTGTTAAGCCTATTAAGCGGCGACTTTCCCGATAATAGGGATGGAGAGCAAAAGCGGAATTAGCACTGGGGAAAAGGTTTGGTGCTAGTCCGTAACGCCTACCCAACTCCGTTTGGATGAAATGAGCGAAATTTTGACTGTGCCAAAAACATTCTTGCACGAATTCGCGCTTTTTCACATCCGCATCTAGCAACCGATTGGCATTTTGGCAGTAATCATTGCCACTAATCGGCCAGTTAATCATAAATCGGTTATCTGGTAAGCGTCCATAATTCAAAAACTTTTCTGCACCATAGTTATCCCAAGCGCCTGTAAACTTGGATGGATCATAGTTAGGTGCAGGGGAAATTACTGGGGCAATATTTTCTCCATAATCTTCCATAACTACTACCCAAGTTGGTGCTTGCACTGGATAGGTTTGAGTAAGAGTATGAAATTCTACTGGTGCGCTGGGTTCTCCCCATTCTGACTGTAATTCCCAACCCCAACGGTGAGGTACTTCTCCTAATGCTAATAAGTCTCCTAATTCTGTGCCGTCGAGAATGATTTTGGCGTTGACGGTGAAATCTGCAAAGCGTACACCTGTAATACAATCTTCGGTTCGTAAAACTTCTAAAGGAACTTGTCCCGAAATCCATTGAAGATTAGGTAATTCTCGCACCCAATCGGCAAATATTTCCGCACCTATTTGCGGATTATAACTGAAAAAACTTACCCAACTGTTATCTAATCCTCCCGGTTGTCTACGTTGTAATTCTTGTAAAAAAGCTCCCCATAAACCTGTTTGAAGGAACTGTAATTCGTTTCCATCTGGTGCTGATACGCCGGCAGAGGTTAACATTCCTCCTAACCAGGAAAATTCACTAACTAAGATTGTGTTTACTCCTCGTCGTGCTGCTTGGATAGCGGCTGCTGTTCCACCGGTTCCTCCACCGACGACTAGGACATCTGTTGTATAGGTTTGATTCATAAGACCTCGCGGTAAGTGGGAAACTCAGTGGCTTTAGCCCTGAGAGGGAAGCGACACGAGGGATTTTAATCCCTGTGGTATGCTAGAATGAAATCG
>JBAXRM010000155.1:0-10979 GCA_037131225.1 Nostocales cyanobacterium ELA583
CAAATTGCCGATCCATTTTTTGATTGACTTCGGTAAATTGCTTCTCTATTTTTTGGTTGACTTCGGTAAATTGCTTCTCTATCTTTTGATCCAAACGAGATAATATTTCTTCGAGGGTATAGGTGAGAGTTGGTGGGTTGGTTGTCATATATTTTCGTGATAGTTGTTTTATAGACAATAACAGCAGCACCTGTCATTTTACTATTTTACCCCCTCTCCACCTATCCATTACCCACATCTTTACTTAACATGGCTGAAAAACAGACAAGATAAAGGTTGTAGAAAATGGTATTGTTGTGCTGCTTGACAAAAAACAATAATTGTGAATATGCGAATAAGTAGGTGAACACAATAAAACCAAACTGTAAAGAAACGTAAAATCGCCCAAACCTTCTTCATTCTTCACTCTTGCCTCTTGCCCGTCCTTGATGATTAGCGGGCTTTTCGGCCTGCACCACAAGAAATTTTGGGATATTTTTTTAATTGGAAGTCTCTTACCCCTACCCGGAGAATCAAATAGGCTTACGCTATCGCTCCAAAAGAGAAAACCGCATCATTAAAATCGTAGTCACTTACCCCCACACCCGCAGGTAGATCTTCAAAACCAAAGGTATTATTCCCAAAACTTCTCAAATGAGCCGCACCGTCCGGGTTAGCTGTTGGGGAAATTCATAAATTTTCCCCACCATCTTAACCACGAGATGTGTACTATACGGGCGGGGTTAAATAAGAGAAGTAGCTTTGAACATCTGTCAGACCCCTTGTAGCATCCAGCGCTATGGACTTATCAAGTAAGGTATCGCCATCAAAACCAGAACCAATTAGATACCGCACGGACATAATTCCGTCCGATAATACACCGATAGAGCCATTATTGTCAATATCTAAATGCTTATTTGTGACTCCTTCCCGTAAATATGTTTGAATTGAAGACAAATTACGAGTTGCGTCCGGAGATATTGCGTTGTTAATCAAGGTATTACCAGAGAATGTAGGACCAAAGAGGTAGCGTAATATGATTAATCCATCAGTGAAGGCACTGAACTTACCATCACCATCAATGTCCAGATTCCAATGATCACCATCATTCTTAATGCCTCCGGTAGCAGTTCCATTGGTAGAGCTAACAACTGCACCATTGGTAGGATTGCTCAGACTGACTGTGAAGGTTTCGTTTCCTTCGTATATACGCCTGTCAGATATGATTTCGCCCTTTTGGGCAAACGAAATCAGGGCAGGAACCCAATATCAAGGCAATGCCTGAAACTGGGATAACTGAGGGATATAGACTGAAACTCTCTATAGAATCTGCGTCTCTTTAGAGCGCAGAGTGTCAAAGCAATGTTGGCCCTGGCTCAGGAACTTACGGTGAGTGGACAATATACTGCCGTGATGGTTTCGGTGGCAGTTGGAGCCTGAAGCGGTTGCACAAGCCTTTTATTTAACCGATGGCCAACCTTGGTTAGTGAATGCTTTAGCGAAAGAAGTTACTGAATATCTCACTATAGATGTGAATATTCCAATTACCGTAGATTGTATTAATATTAATCAAGCAAAGGAAATTCTCATTCAACGGCAGGACACTCATTTAGATAGTTTAGCGGAAAGACTCCGAGAAGAACGAGTTAAGGCAATTATTCAACCCATTTTAGCGGGTCAGGATTTACCTAATGTTCCTAATGATGATATTCGCTATCTCCTAGATTTAGGATTATGTAAAAATGGGAATCAGGGTTTAGAAATCGCTAACCCCATTTATCACGAAGTTTTGCCGAGGGTTTTGTCCTATACAACTAATGCTTCCATTGGCAAAATTGAACCCCGTTGGTTAAGTTCTGAAGGTCAATTAATCCCTAGCGAATTGTTAGCCGCTTTTCTTGAATTTTGGCGACAACATGGGGAACCATTATTTAAAAGTACGCCCTATCTGAGAGGATGTTTGAAAAGTTTTTAATGTATAAATAAATAGACCCCTCTCCAAACCTCTCCCCGAAGCGGGGAGAGGCTTTGAAACCCCCCTTCCTTCGTAGGGAAGGGGGGCAGGGGGGTTAGGTTTTTGGAGGTTTTTGGAGATTATCGGTTTCATCTAATACTTTTCAAACAACCTCTGAAGTTGCTCCCCATTTAGTGTTAATGGCTTTTTTGCACCGCGTAATTAATAGGGACGGAACCTTGGACAGGGAATATGCGATCGGTTCTGGAAGAATGGATATTTGTTTACGTTACGGTCAAGTGATTTTGGGCATGGAATTAAAAGTTTGGCGTGAAGGAAAAAGCGATCCTTTAACAGAAGGATTAAAACAATTAGATAAGTATCTTTCTGGATTGAATTTGGAGACAGGTTGGTTAGTTATCTTCGATCGCCGTCCTAATTTACCGCCCCTGAGCGATCGCACTTCCACAGAACAAGCGATTAGTCCCGATGGGAGAATAATTAATTACTGTGATTAGGGGATAGTTGATAATTCTCCATTTTCAATTGTCAATTGTGCATTTAAAAAGATCGTTCTTTTGCTCGATAAAGTGAAAAATTCATCAGAGACTGTAAAATCGACTCTAAGCTATTGACCCATTGCTTGGGCTGAAAGAGGGGTAATTCTTTCTTATTTTGCAATAAATTGTCTCGAATAGTCTGCAATTCTTGAGGATGGGTTCCCCAATAAATAGCCTGTTCTTCATAAGCCTGGGGACTATCGCAAATAAATTGATCCAAGCCAACAGTATGACAAATACTGGCTCCCATGCGCGAGGCAAAACTTTCCCCTGGACAGGTCAATATCGGCAAACCTGACTGCAAAGCCGCGATCGCCGTAGCACCTGCGTTGTAATTCCAAGTATCGAGAAATAAATCTGCCCGTTGCAAATGAGCGATAAAATCCATCAGAGGCAGTTTCGTTAAAAATACTAACCGTTCTGGTTCAATCCCTTGGGCTTGGGCCTTGTCCCTTAGACTTTGGGTAATATCGGGGGAAGTGTCACTCAGCCATAGCACAGAATTGGGAACCTGTTGAAGAATCCGCATCCATGCAGTAAAGAGATAAGGATCAAACTTATCAGTGCGATTAAAACAGCAATAGACAAATCCCTGTTCGGGTAATCCCAAGGCCGAGCGAGAAGGGACATTTTCGGTGATTTCCACAGGGGAGGCAATAAACGCCTGGGGCAGTTCGATCACTTGTTCTGTGTAATGGTGTGCCAGTTCTGGGGGGATAATCTGGCGATCGCTGAGGATATATTGCACAAATTCGGCTCCCATTGTGTCGGGATAACCCAAATATTGCATTTGAATCGGTGCAGGTTGGAGGGCGAGGATTTCAGGACGACAGAAGGTAGTATAGCCACCTAAATCAATCAAAATATCAATCTCGTCAGCATAAATACGCCGTGCGCCTGCTTCTACGGAGAGAGGCTCAATATTGACAAAAAAATCACAACCCTTTTGGATGATTTTTGTGGTTTCATCGGTCGTGTCTGCTAGGGAATAGCCATAGACCTCAAATAAATTGCGATCATGATATTGAAAAATTTCGGCAATCAGGGAACCCACTGCATGACTGCGAAAATCGGCGGAGAGATAGCCTAAGCGAATTTTTTCTCGGTTAAACTGTCGAACCGTAAACCCACAATGGGCTTTCAGTTCGGCCATCGCCTCCGTAATGGTTTGACTCCAATGACGATTGACGGCGGTATGTAAGGTGATCGGAACAGAAAAACTATTTAAACCGAGGGGAGCAAGTTTGGCGGAATGGGGAATTTCTAGATGCTTTTGAATGCGTTCAGTTAGGATTTGCATCCGATGATCATAATCGTCCCAATCACAAAGGGTTAACCGTAGATGCTCCCGTTGGTAAAAAATATCGGTTGCTTCGGGATTGAGTTGCAAAGATTGATTGTAGGCACTGAGGGCTTCTGAGAATTTATTTTGGGATTCTAGGATAAAACCTAAACTACTATAGACCAGAGATGGATCGAAGGAAAGCTGATCCAATGGGGGCTGAAGGACTTTTTCAAAACATTTTTGGGCAACTTCAAGCTGTCCTTTGGTCATCAATAAACAACCCAGATTATGGTAGGCTTCACTGAATTGTGGATTAAGTTTAATAGCGTTACGAAAACAAATTAAGGCATCTTCAATTCTGCCAGTTTGTCGGAGTATATTGCCCAGTTCTTGATAAATTTGTGGGTTTTGGGGTTGCAGTTTTAGGGCTTGATTAAGACAGTTTTCTGCGGCTCGAAGTTGGTGTTGATTACCATAGAGTTTGCCTAAGTTCTGATAGGCTAAAGCAAAATCAGGTTTTATCTGTATCGCCCGTTGATAGGCAGCGATCGCCTCTTCAGTTTTCCCCTGAATTTGCCAAATACTACCCAGATTGCAATGGGCGGCGGCCATATTAGGATTAATCTCTAATACTTTTTGATAACAGGCGATCGCTTCTTCCGATTTTCCCAAAGTTTGTAAGACATTTCCCAATTGATTATAGGCCGCTAGATAATCCCCTTGCAGACGAATGGCTTCCTGATAACAGGCGATCGCTTTTTCTAAATTATTATCTTTAACTTGAGCTTTCCCTGCATCAAACATTAATTTGGCCGCATCACTGACAGGTTTTGCCTTTGATAAAGTTTTGCCCTGGGCTATTTTTTGCGAGAATTTTAAACCATTAGACAGAGATCGGGGTTCAGCCCATCCCAACTTACGAAGCATTGATGCTAAAGCCTTTTCAGCCAAAGGAGTCGGCTCGTAAACCAAAATAATTTGCTCAAACTTCTGCGACCATATCTCCCGCTCTAAAAAAGCCAA
Organism: Nostocales cyanobacterium ELA583; assembly: GCA_037131225.1. Taxonomy (GTDB): domain Bacteria; phylum Cyanobacteriota; class Cyanobacteriia; order Cyanobacteriales; family Nostocaceae; genus Dolichospermum. The sequence continues at coordinate 4,802 of JBAXRM010000155.1, forward strand.
CATTTTTGTGCCAACACCCTTTTGTCGGTGGTTGGGATCAACAAATAGCGAAATTATTTCCGCCTTAAAATCGGGTAACAATTCTGCGATCGCAAAACCCACCATATCCCCCAACACCGAAGCCGAAACCCCAATTACTTCTCCCCGTTGCGGTTGACTTTGCCAACGTTTTTGCAGACTCGGAAAAGTCATCCCATTGTATGGTGCTAAACTTTCTGGATTCAGATGAAACACCCTCTGAAACTTGATCTCTACCCCAGCAAGTTGTTCTTGCCGTTCCATTGCTTCATATTCCCGCGATTCCTGATTTTCGCGATCCACTCTCTCCTTCGTTGGTAATCCTGCGATCGCTGGCTTGCTATCACTAGAACGTTTTACCGTTGGCTTAGTCGTCACCAATCCATTGGAACTCGGAAATGTCACCAATCGCTCAATATCTTCATCCTGAAAACCCAAGGACATGGGACGACAGACATTGGGCAACACCACCACATCAAATAACTCTTCAATCGGTTTGTCTAAAAACAGAGAATGGACAATTTCGCCACTATGCAGATTAATTGCCATCAATCCACATTGCGCCGTTTTCCCTTCTGCTAATAGCCGTTCTTCTAGCACCAATCCCGAAAAACTCGCCGATCTCAGTTTCGATAGTCCCACGATCGCTAAATCACCCCAAAAGGCTAATCCCCTCACAAATCCAGGACAAAAGGCGATCGGTATAAACTTGCTATCATCGACATAGCCCAGTTCCCCCGTCCCCGCATTCAAAATCCATAATTTCCCCTGATACCATCGCGGCGAATGGGGCATTGATAGACCTCCCAGCACAATTTCATTGCTAGGAATATGCAGAACAATACCCCCATCATTGCGGTGCGATCGCCATCCTGCGGCACTGTCAGTCATACTGCAAGCGGTGACATAGGCGGGTTCTCCTTCCACCATCGCTAAACCGTTGAGATGACAGCGATCTTCGGCTACCAGTTTTGTAATAAATGGCGGTTGCCAAATTGGTGCAAAACTATAACCCTCGGCGATCGTTGCCAGACAGCTAAAGTCTGTATTTATGAACACTGGTGTGCCAGTTTTGTCTAAAACCAGATCGTGAACATTCAGGCTACCTGTCGTATAGCTATGACTCGGTACATACAGGTGATCGGCTTCTTGATAGGTTTCGCCCTTGGCCAAATGATTGTCAAACTGCCAAATTTGATAGCGCGTACTCATGTAGAGGCTGTCACCTTGGGCATAAAGTCCCATCGGTTTATCAAACAACCGCTCGTTAATCGCCAATCTGCCATTAGCCTTCCGACCCACCAACATCAAACGATTAGTCTGATAAGTGGTAAAACCAATGCTGATCTGCTCTTTTTCTAACCATTCCCACAACCCTTCGGAGGCGTTCACTGGCAGAAATGAGTTACTAGACTTTTCTTCTGATTCTGTCAAAAGTGTGGCCATATTCAAGAAACCTATAATGCGAATTCACTTGTTTCGCCACCATCATAAATATACAACTTGGAAGGTTGTTTCTTGCTGTAAGTTTTTCATTGATTACATCTGATGCGATGGCTAAAGTCTTATCCTACCGTGACCCATGATAATTTATCAATGAATTATTTACAGGTGGTATTTTTTGTGAAATTGATGATAGTTCTGTTGTTGAAACTCCGTTTCGCATGGTTCCAAAGAAAGCGTTCAAGCAAACTAAAATTCTTGCACTACAAAGATTTTGCTATTCCTTGCCTTGTTCATGGACTTATGCCAAAACGAGAAATAGGAAGAATAAGCGATCGCCTGGGTTCCAGCGGTATAGGTATTCACACCGCCGAGGTTCAACGTACCCGCACCATCCTTGGTCAGCGTGCCACTGGTCCTATGACCCCACTAACATACCCATTTGTTTCCTTTCTTTGTGACTGAGTGCTATAATTTATTTACTAGAGTATGATGTAAGTGAAATTATGTAAGTGTATAAAGGTTACTTAAATTTCTAAAAAAGTTACTTTTTGAGGAAAATTATGATCAAAAACTACTGCTGCAATTGTGAACTATAACTATTCAGGTTTGCTGAGTTCAAATCGGTTGAACCAAGTTGCAAACTTCCCTCTGCACCGTGAGAGATAATCTGAAGGCTGTCAATGTCTGTCAGTCCTGCCAAATTCTCAGTAATTTGCCTGACACCATCCTGTGTGGAGTCAATAATAAACACGAGGGTGCCAGGTTCGACACCATTAACTAGACGTTGGTAATCAGCAACGTTGGAATCAACAAAAACGATGGATTTGGTAGATTTTGTCATGGAAATAACCCTGTGTATTTTGGTATATTTTAATTTAAGAGGCAATAAGCTGTATGAGATACAACTTTTAAAACATTCTCCAATGGGATAACCAGTAAGCACTTCCAGATTTTTGCCTGTTTGACTACACTCTGCTGGTATTTCTTACACTATGACACAAAAGACTAATCATGTAAGTGTATAAAGGTTACTTAAATTTCTAAAAAAGTTACTTTTTTAGGAAAACTATCATCAAAAACTACTGGCTGATTTTGGATCAAAGAAATCTCATAAATAACGTTGTTTCTGAGTTATATCAGATTAGTAATTTAGCATGTACGACTTTAACGAAGTTAAGGAAATTTCAGTAATAATAATTTATGGAAGTCATAATATATACTAAGCACGAATAATCGTTAGACTTTCGCCAAGGTAAAAATCTTTGTATATCAATACTCCTAGCGATTTCAACAGTAAGGCTACGACCCGTTTTTTAGTATAACTGGGTTGTAACCTTATAATCACGAAAACTCTAGATTTGTAGGGGTTTAGCAAAAGCTGATATGTGTCAATTTAAGCTACGGATAGCTTATTTGTTTGGCTGACAGACCCGCCCAGAAATGAATTTTCGGGCTAATAGCTAAAGTAAACTAAGAGAACTCCACAAAAAAGATGTTCCAATCCTGTGGTATGGGCATCTTGCCCGTCCTTATATCCCACATTCCGCAGGTGGTTTTTGAATTTTCGGAATTATCCACAACCCAATGATAACAAGGCTTATTGAGAATACTGTCAATAAATTAGTTGGTTTGAGATTAAATTCATTGAATACCGACCTAGATAGCAAAAAGCATGAAGTGGTTATTATGATTGGGTTTTAGCTGTTTTATGAAATTCTTTTTTTGACAAAATAACCTGCTGGGAAAAATATTTTGAGTATATTTATTCATGCTGAATGTGGGTTTAAAACATTCTCCAATGGGATAACGTTGTTTCGTTGTTTCCAAGCTATATCAGATCAGTAATTTAGTATGTACGAATTTAACGAAGTTAAGGAAATTTCAGTAATAACAATTCTAGAAGTCATAATATATACTAAATACGGATGATTGTTAGACTTTCGCCAAGGCAAAAATCTTTGTATATCAATACTCCTAGCGATTTCAACAGTAAGGCTACGACCCGTTTTTTAGTATAACTGGGTTGTAACCTTATAATCACGAAAACTCTAGATTTGTAGGGGTTTAGCAAAAGCTGATATGTGTCAATTTAAGCTACAGATAGCTTATTTGTTTGGCTGACAGACCCGCCCAGAAATGAATTTCCGGGCTAATAGCTAAAGTTTACTAAAGTAAACTAAGAGAACTCCACAAAAAAGATGAACTGCTTGCAGCAGCGCCTCGCTATCCAATCTTGTGGGATGGGCATCTTGCCCGTCCTTATATTATTAGCGGGCTTTTCGGCCCGCACCACAAGAAATTTTGGGATATTTTTTTCATTGGAAGTCTCTTACCCCTACCCGGAGAATCAAATAGGCTTACGCTATCGCTCCAAAAGAGAAAACCGCATCATTAAAATCGTAGTCACTTACCCCCACACCCGCAGGTAGATCTTCAAAACCAAAGGTATTATTCCCAAAACTTCTCAAATGAGCCGCACCGTCCGGATTAGCTACCCCAAAGCTAAAATAGGCTACAGGTAAAGTCGTGTAATTTTGCGCGGTAGCCGGACTATTATTAGGATTCACAGCAAAGAAAGCATTAATCGCTGCTTGAAGATTACCGGATAAGTTACCACCATTGGCAATCACAAAGGGAGAATAGATTTTACCACCACTGACAACGACATCACTCGCAGCACCACTACTTGAACCCCCTACCCGCACAATAAAGTTATCTACTACCTTACTCAAAGCGGCTTTCGCATAACCGGTGTCCTCGGGTTTAAGTTTAATGCCATTTACAGATACAGACCCGTTTACATCATCCACCTCATATAGACCGAACAGGTTATTAAAGGCTGCGGTGGTCTGATTTAGGGCATTTTGCAGAGAGTTTTTGACAAGGGCTGGGTTGTATTTATTAGGAAATTCGTAGCCCAATTTATCAACAATACCAGTTAATGTACCTGCTTCCTTGGGAATCAGGGGAGCATTAGGAGCAATTGGGATTAGCTGAGTTGGTGCTACTGTATCAGTTGTAGCTTTACCCGTAACCGTCACTTTAACATTAGCACTTGCGGAAAGACTACCATCAGAGACAGTGTAACTAAAGACATCAACATCATTACCTAAATAATTGGCATCTAACAGCGTATAGGTCAAATTATTGCCATTGATGTCCACTTTGCCATATTTACCGTCGGTTTTGCCGGTGAGCTTTAAACTATCTCCTTCAGGGTCACTATCATTGTTTAAAGGGTTGATAGTTCCCGCACTTCCTTGACTGACAGATAATTGATCATTTTGTGCAACGGGAGGATCATTTACCGGAGTCAGATTGATTGTGATTGTGGCAGGATCGGATTCTACTTTTGGAGTACCATTATCAATCGCTGCTACTGTCAATGTGGCAACATTACCATTAGCATTAACAACGGGATTATATCGCAGATTAGCTAGGTCATTAACTAATATCTCTTGATTTTTAGTCACTTGTTGACCGTTCACAAAGGTTAGGCTTCCAGCGGTTGGTAAACTTATTACCTTAATTGCCATTAAATCATTATTGTCTTCGTCTTGATATTTACCCTTGTTTTTGAAGTCTCCAATACCAAAACTTATTATTTGATCTTCTTGTCCATTTTGGGTGAAGCTTTGCAGATTTGGTTTTTTGTTATCATCCGTTGGGTCATTGGTAACATTAATAGTCACATTCGTAACCTGGGAAGTAGCCTCTGCTGCATCTTTGGCAATAATCCCTAATGTAAAACTATTAGGACTGCGTTCAAAGTCATTGGCCGCACTGGTCAATCCCTTGTCCGTCAGGGTGATTATACCTTGATTATTAATGTTAAAGAAACCAGAATCATTTCCACTGGCGATCGCAAAACCTGTTACAGCTATGTCATCCGTAGCGAAAACAGTTCCTACTTGGAAATTTGCTGTTTTGTTTTCAGTGTAGCTAAAGATTTGATTTGGTTTGACTTCGGGAGCATAATTTACATCTGTTACCGTGAGAGTGAAGTTGGTAAAAACATCAGGAGTATTACCTACGGTGGTATCATCAACATTGACTCTTACACCATAACTGTTCTTGGTTTCATAGTCCAACTTTGTGTCTTTTTTGATATAAAGAACTGTTCCTTCTACTTCAAAACTAGTAGCATCTGCACCTGTTAAAGAGATAGTATTGCTTCCTAGTCCATCATCCGTAATAACAATATCAGCTACTTTGAGCCGTGTTGTGGTACTTGTCCCTTCAGGAAGGTTTGTAATTGAATTTTGTAGAGTAATATTTGTGGGAGCTTGGTTTATAGGTGCAGGCATACCTGCGACTCTTATGGCAATGTCCTGAGTCACCAAGTTACTACCATCTGTCACTTGAACTTTTATGTCATAAACGTTATCTTTGCCCACATCACTGGGTGCTTTAAAGTCTGGTGCTGTTTTAAATCTCAAAGCTCCAGTTGTCGCATTGATAGTAAATAGGTTTTGGTCTACTCCACCAATTAGATTGTAGGTAAGAGATTGGTTTTCTGGATCTGTAGCAGTTACAGTACCTACCGTGGTAGTGTTATCAAGTACAGAGAAAGTTATGCCGCTAGTAATGATCGGAGGTTTGTTGATGTTACTAATAGTTCCAGTGACAGCAGTGGAAGTACCAACAGTATAGCCTGTCCCTGTAGCTAGAGTTAAAGCCACAGTTTCATCACTTTCAATGATGGTATCGGCTG
>JBAXRM010000156.1:0-10695 GCA_037131225.1 Nostocales cyanobacterium ELA583
ATAGGGAATAGGGAATAGGGAATAGGGAATAGGGAATAGGGAATAGGGAATAGGCAAAGAATAAAGAAACATTCACTATGTTATCAGTCAAAGATGCAGAAAATACTATTTTCAATGCTGTAGAATCTTTAAATCAAAACCGTGATCTGGAAATTGTTGATTTATTAACAGCATCTCACCGCATTTTAGCGACTCCTGTAATTAGTTCTTTAGATTTTCCCCATTGGGATAATTCCGCAATGGATGGTTTTGCAGTGCGTTATCAAGATGTGCAAAATTGCAGTTCTGAGAATCCCACTATTTTAGAAGTTGTAGAAGAGATTCCCGCAGGATATCAACCCCAAATTACTATTAAATCAGGACAAGCAGCAAGAATTTTTACCGGTGCAATCATGCCCAAAGGTGCAGATACTGTAGTTATGCAGGAAAAAACTAACTTACAAGAAAACCAAGTTTTTATTCTTGCTACACCTCAACCGCAAGAATTTGTTAGACACCAAGGGGATTTTTACCAAGCAGGAAAGGAACTTTTACCAGCAGGAATTTCTCTCAATGCAACAGAAATTGCTATTTTAGCCGCAGCACAATTATCTAAAATCAGTGTTTTCCATCGTCCACGAGTGGCAATTTTTTCGAGCGGTGATGAGTTGGTGACACCAGAACAAACCTTAAAACCTGGACAAATTGTAGATTCTAACCAATATGCTTTAGCTGCGTTGGTGCGTGAATTAGGTGCAGAGGTATTAATGTTAGGAATTATTAAAGATAATCCAACTGCTTTAACAGAAACTATCAATTATGCCATCAATAATGCTGATATAGTTCTTTCTTCTGGTGGAGTGTCTGTAGGTGATTATGATTATATTGATAATATTTTAGCATCTCTGGGGGCAGAAATTCATTTTCGCGCCGTGCAAATGCGTCCAGGAAAACCTTTGACTTTTGCAACTTTTGCCAATTCCCTTTACTTTGGTTTACCAGGAAATCCGGTTTCGGCTTTAGTGACATTTTGGCGATTTGTTCAACCGACAATTAAAAAACTTTCGGGAATTAATAAGGGTTGGGAAGCAAAGTTTATTAAAGTGAAATCCCATTCTGAATTACAATCTAATGGAAAAATGGAAACTTATATTTGGGGTAACTTAAATTTAAGTAATGGTATTTATGAATTTCATCAAGCTGCGGGTAATTTAAGTTCTGGAAATTTAATTAATTTAGCTCAAACTAATGCTTTAGCTGTATTACCAGTAGGAAAAACTTTAGTTTCAATAGGAGAAGAAATTTTAGTTTTACAAATAGGATAAAAAGAAATTAATTCTTTGCACCTTTGTGCCTTTGCGCGAAACAAACCCAATAAAATTAAGTTAAACTATAAATAATCCTTTGAATTAATGGATAGAATCATGGTTGAACAACTTTGAAGCAATCAAAAAAATTATACCCCTAAATTTTCCTTTTTACATGGAGATATAGGGGAATATTCAAGATTATTGTCTTAGTCCTGATTCAATTTCTACTAACCTACATCATCATGAGCGAAACGGTTAAACAAGAAATCTAACGCATAATTCCGCAATTGATAATATTGTGGATCTTCCATAATTCTCGCTCTATCTCTGGGTCGAGAAAAAGGAATGTCCATCACTTCCCCAATTTTGGCATGAGGTCCATTGGTCATCATTACCAACTTATCAGCTAAAAATAAAGCCTCATCAATATCATGGGTAATCATCAAAACTGTACAACGATTATCACCCCAAATCTTCAACAATTCTTCTTGCAATTCTTCCTTAGTAATAGCATCCAATGCCCCAAAAGGTTCATCTAAAATCAACACTTTGGGACGAATAGCTAAAGCCCGCGCAATAGAAACCCGTTGTCTCATTCCCCCAGACATTTGCATGGGTTTCTTTTCCATTGCGTCACCCAAACCCACCATTGTCAAATGGTCGCGGACAATAGCCCGTTTCTCAGCTTCTGGCTTAGTTGGATAAACTGCATTTACAGCCAAATAAATATTTTCAAAAGCCGTTCTCCAAGGTAACAAAGCATAGTTTTGGAAAACCACCATTCTATCAGGACTAGGCTTAGTAATTGGTTCTCCTTCCAATAACACTTGTCCAGTAGTAGGGAAATTAAAACCAGAAACCATGTTTAACAGTGTTGATTTACCACAACCAGAGTGGCCGATAACGCAAAGAAATTCACCTTGTTCAACGTTGAGGTTAACACCATCAAGGACGGTATATGGTCCTGACTTGGTGGGATAAACTTTGCAAACGTCTTTAATTTCTAGGAAGGGCTGAAGACTGGTTGTAGCGGTATTGGTAGATTTCAAGTTACGGTTTTGCATTTTAAATTTTGAGTTTTGAATTTTTTTATATATCTCGTTCCCAGTCTCAGACTGGGAATGCTATTAAGAGGCTCTGCCTCTAATACAATTGAAGGCAGAGCCTTCCGTCATTCATTCCCATACAGAGTATGGGAACGAGAAGAAGAGAAAGAGCGAAGATACCTAGTAGTCTGTCAAGAACTAATTGACGGGTTTATTTGTTGCCATTTTGATTCTTCCTTCTTCCTTCGTGTCCTTCGTGCCTTCGTGGTTCGTTTCTTATCCGTCAAAATTTATTTGACAGACTAGGTTTAAGCTGCGGTTCTTCTGGGGGCATCTAGAATGACTTCAGCTATGGAGAAATCGCGTTTAATTTCTAAGTCGTTGAGATAGCTAATGGGGTCGTCAGCGTTGAAAGATTTACCATCAAATAGTTTGATAGGTTGACGGGTATAACTAATGTCTAAACCCAATTCTCTGGCTGCTGTACTAAAAACACGAACTCGACAAACTCGTTCAACAATTTCTACCCAATTTCTGGGGAAAGGTGTATCACCCCAACGCGCTAATTGAGTCATGATCCAAATTTGTTCAGTCCGACTGGGGCGATTAATTGCAGACTCGGAATAAAATTGGTGATGGGCATATTCCCGCATGGGATGATCTAAATCACAAGCATCACTATTGGGGTTTTCAAGTTGGATATATTCAATATCTGTGCTGACATAATCCCGACTTGCTAAAATTTGCCTAACTTCTTGGGAGTTGGCAGGATCTGCACAATATTGGCAAGCTTCTAGTAAGGCTTTAGTTAAGGCAATATGGGTATTTGGATAAGCTTCTGCCCAATCTTCTCGCACACCTAAAACTTTACCAGGATGTCCTAACCAAACTTCTAAATCTGTGGCAATTGTAAAGCCTGAACCTTCAACTGCTGCCCGATAATTCCAAGGTTCACCTACAGAATAACCGTCAATAGTTCCACCTTTTAAATCTACTACCATTTGAGCAGGTGGGATATTTTTCATAGCCACGTCATTGTCAGGGTCAATCCCACCTGCTGCTAACCAATAACGGAGGAGTAAATTGTGCATGGATGCGGGATGAACTACACCCATTCTGTGTGTTTGTTCGCGGGTTTCCAGGAGGTAATTCTTGAAGTCGGATAAGCTATGTATACCCTGATCATAAAAACGTTTTGCTAAGGTGATGGCGTTACCGTTGCGGGTCATTGTCAGGGCGGTGACAACTGGTAAAGGTTGATTTTTATTTCCTCCCAAACTTAACCACATGGGCATACCAGAGGGCATTTGTGCCGCATCTAAATATCCCCCTGTCATCCCGTCTACAATTCCTCGCCAACTGCTTTCCCGGACTAAATTAACTTCATCCAGACCATGTTTGATGAAAAAACCTTTTTCTTTGGCGATAGCAAGGGGGGCGCAAGCTGTGATGGGTAAGAAACCAATTTCTAAATTAACTTTTTCTAACCCATGTCGAACAATAGCAGCAGTTTTCCGCGCCCGAATTTTCTTAACGCGTTTTTGTTGGTTGAGGAAGTAAATAATTTCACTTCGTAAGGTGTAGTAACTGGGATGTTTTACTACTTCCATACGTTTGCGAGGACGGGGAATATCTACTTCTAAAATGTCACCAATTTTTGATTCTGGTCCATTGGTTAACATGACAATTCGGTCAGATAACAAAACGGCTTCGTCTACGTCGTGTGTCACCATAACTGCGGTAACTTGGTTTTCTTCGCAAATTTTCATCAATTGTTCTTGCAAATTACCGCGAGTTAGGGCATCTAATGCACCGAAGGGTTCATCTAATAGTAATAGTTTAGGACGAATTGCCAAAGCGCGAGCGATCGCTACCCGTTGTTTTTGTCCACCAGATAACATCCCTGGTTGTTTGTCAGCATGGGGACGCAAACCCACCATATCTATATGCCGTTCGATGATTTCTTTGCGTTCGGCTGCTGGCATTCCATTGAATACTGAATCTACTGCTAAAGCAATATTTTCTCGCACAGTTCGCCAAGGTAAAAGCGAATAGTTTTGAAACACAACCATTCTATCTGGACCTGGTTTTTTAATTCTTTGTCCTTCCAGAGTTACTAAACCTTCTGTGGGTAAATCTAACCCAGCAATCATGTTTAAAAGAGTTGATTTTCCACAGCCAGAGTGACCGATAAGAGAAACAAATTCACCTTTTTTGATTTCTAAATTAATATTTTTGAGAGCGATATATTGACCGCCACCAGTTAATTCAAAGACTTTATCAATTTGATCAACAGCAACAAATATAGACATATTATTTGGTAATTGGTAATTGGTGATTGGTGATTGGTAATTGGTCAGTTACTGTCTCTTTGCCACTGACCACCGACAATTAACTATTTTTGTTCTGGTAAAATCTTATTTTGTAACCAAGCCATCATTTTATCCAGTATTAAACCGACAACACCGATATAAACTAGAGCTAAGATAACTTCACTGACGTTGTTATTTTGATAAGCATCCCAGATAAAGAAGCCAATTCCCACAATACCAGACATAACGATTTCTGCTGCGATAATCGCCAACCAAGCCAAACCAATGGCAATTCTTAAACCTGTAAAAATGTAGGGTAATGCAGAAGGAATGAGAATGTTAAAAAAGTATTCTTTTTTAGAAAGTTGTAAAACTTTAGCAACGTTGTTGTAATCGTCGGGAATTTGAGTTACACCCACCGCAGTGTTAATTAAAATTGGCCAAATTGCGGTGATGAAAATTACAAATAATGCGGCTGGTTCGTTTTGTCTTAAAGCTGCTAAGGAAATAGGAACCCAAGCTAAAGGAGGTACTGTTCTTAATAACTGAAATAGGGGATCTAAGGCTTTAGACATGGTTTTATTCACACCAATCAAAACACCCAAAGCAATACCAACAATTGCCGCTAAGGTATAGCTAATAGCCACTCGTTGCAAACTAGCAAAAATTTGCCAAAATAACCCTTTATCAGTGCCTCCCTTGTCATAGAAGGGATATAAAATTAAGATCCAAGTATCTTGAACAACTTGGATTGGTCCTGGTAAAGTTGCCCCTGGAGTCCAAGAAAATACTTGCCAAATAGCTAGAAAAATAGCTAATGCAATCAAGGGAGGGATAAGTTCAGGAAGTTGCTTTTGCAAACCCGATAAAAATTTATTCTCCAGTTTAGGACTTATAGAACGTTTCTGAGTTACGGTCATGGATGCTTCCTCAAATTTACTAATGACTACTGACTAATAACTAAACGCTAACTTTTTTGATTTTCAGACTCTTGAGATATTCCTCTGGTTTCTCAGGGTCAAATTTAATCCCATCAAAAAATGTTTCCACTCCACGAGATGTACTGGTAGGAATATCAGCCGCAGATATTCCTAATTCTTTAGCTGCTTCTTTCCAAATATCTTCGCGGTTAACTTTTTTGATTAATTCTTTGGCTTTGGCCGCACCATTAGTAATGTAATCTTTGGGCAAGAATCCCCAACGTACATTTTCAGTTATGAACCATAAATCATGACTTTGATAAGGATAAGAAACACTACCTTTTTCGTCTTTCCAGTAGTAAGCAGCCATTGATTTATCATCAATTTTTCGACCATCACCCATGTCATATTTACCTTGATATGGGTCAGCTAAAACGTCTGGTGAAGATAAGCCAAAATATTTTTTAGCAGCTAAAATTCCCGCTGCTTCTTTGCGGTTGTCAAAGTTATCTAACCATTGTTGGGCTTCCATAATCCCTTTTAATAAGGCTTTTGTAGCTTTGGGATTTTGCTCAACCCAGTCACCTCTCATGGCAAAATATTCTTCGGGGTGATTTTTCCAAATTTCGGCTGTTAATGCGGCCATAAAACCAATTTTGTCATTAACCAGACGAAATGGCCAGGGGTCGCCAGTACTGAAAGCGTCCATTGTGCCGGTTTTCATGTTAGCAACGGTTTGTGCCGCGGGTACTGTCAACAATTTGACATCTGTATCTGGGTCAATTCCACTTGCTGATAACCAGTAACGAATCCATAAATCTTGGTTAACATGGGGAAAGGTAAAAGCGGCTGTGAAAGGTATAGAAGATTTAAGTTGGGCAAATAAGGGTTTAGCCGCATCTAGTTTTAAGCTAATTCCTTTCCCTAAATGTTTATTAGCGATCGCTATTCCATTACCATGTGTAACTAACTGAGCCAAAACATACATGGGGATTTTCTTGTTCCCCTTGGTGATTAAACCTTCAGTAATTAAGTGTGGCATAGGCATTTGCCATTGACCACCATCAATACCACCACCAGCAGAACCAATTTCGACGTTATCCCGTGCAGAACCCCATGAAGCTTGTTTAGAAAGTTCTACACCGGTCATCCCATGTTTAGCAAATAAGCCTTTTTCCAGGGCAATAATTAAAGGTGCAGATTCTACAATGGGAATATATCCCAACTTAACTTTTGTAGTTTCTGGTTTTTGTTCTGGGTTAATATTAGCTGCTACTTGACCAGCCGATTGTGCAGAATTGCCACCACTGTTACCTGTTTCTGGTGGGTTTCCTAAACATCCTTTAAGTAATACTGCACTGGTAGAAACTCCAGCTATAGTAATAAACTTGCGGCGATTAATTGGATTTAAAAAGTCGGACATTTTATAGCTCCTAGATTTACTAAAATCATTTTTTAGTCATAAATTTTGGATATCAAAATTAAAGCAAGATTACAATGATTTCTTGCTAATACACTAAAAAATTAGCCTTTTAATGGAAAAAGGCTGATTTATCTATGGGAACAAAGTTTAATTACTTTGGGTCGTTGGAAAACTATCTCTGAACCAATTAAAATCAGTTTACAGGTTTTTTTAACAAATAGATCAACTTGGCAAGGTATTTATTAAATAAATATTATATTGGATACATAAGTAAAAACTTATGATGTTGACCTAATTTTGTGTAATCTTTCTAATATATAGTATTTGATTGATGATAATAATTATTTTTAACTATTATTTCCGTGCTACTAAGTTTATTTAATTACATAGAAAAGATATGGATAGATAATTTTGATGTTAACCATAGATTCAAATCTTCATCCATAGATAAATCTAATGATAAGCATCACTTATAAATTATGATTTGTATTTTGGGACTTGCTGAATTGAAGTATGGAAATGGAATTGGAAAGCTAAAAAACGAATAACTTTGTTTCTTTGCATTTCTATGCGAACGCGCAGCGTGACGTGACCATAACATAATTCATACCACCATCATGCAACCCCGAATTTTGAATTTTTTAATTACTTAATTAGCTCTCCAAATTATAATTTTGGATTTTTTACGTATAGTTTTCGTATACTACCAATTGAGGTGCTGAATGTGGGTTACGAAGCTCTAAATATTTTTTAAAAAATTTTAACTCTCTTAAGGTAGATGAATAAAATTAATAATTCTTATAGCCTCAAATCAGATAATTCTTTTGATATCAATCTATAGATTTATTTTACATAATAGTAATTTTTTTTTCAAAGAATGTATAGGTATCAGTAATTTTATATAAGAATCATATTTGATTTTTCATAAAAACTCAGTACCCCCGTATTTCCCCGTTCCCACTTTATAAATAAACACGACTATAAAATAAAATGACTCAAATCGGACTGCTAATGATGGGTGTATTAAATCCAAAATCACTAAATACACCCCATGTTCTCTCACATAAATTCTTCACCTTAGAAAATAGTGTCCGTTTAAAAAAACATCAATCAAATAAATTAGATGCTTCTGCTCAAATTACACCACCCGAATTTACCCAAACTGCTAAAATCTCTTCAACTCATCATTCAAAACTCTCATTCCGACGATATAAAATCTTTGAACAAGTAGCACAAAAAAATATGTCTATTAGTGCTTTAAAATTAGCTGATTCTGGCAATATACCCATAACGAAGAAAAGAAGTGTTCAGGTATCAACAAGATATTCCAGAGTCCAGAATAAACCTATGCCTGTAATTAGTTTTGGTCATTCAGGTACATCTGTGAAAGTTTTACAAAAACTATTAATTTCTAATGGTTATGGAGTACCGATTGATGGAGTTTTTGGACCAGTTACCGAAATTGCTGTTAAAGCTTTTCAAAATCGTCGCAGCTTATCAACAGATGGTGTAGTTGGTCAAAAAACTTGGTGGGAATTAACAATGTAATTAGTTATTAGTCATTAGTTATATAGATCACAAAAATCATAGTTAAAGAAAAGTCCTATCAGTCAAAATTTCATAACCACTATCTGTCACTAATACAGTATGCTCAAATTGGGCAGATAAAGCATTGTCAACTGTTACTGCTGTCCATCTATCAGCTAAAATTCTGGTATTTTTAGAACCAGCATTTAAAATTGGTTCAATAGCTAAAGTCATCCCTGAACGTAATTTCACATTCGGTATACTACGAGTCCGATAGTTAAAAACTGCTGGTTCTTCGTGTAAATTTCTACCTACACCATGACCAGTAAATTGTTCTACCACTGTATAACCATTGGCTTTTACATGATCTTCAATTGCACCTGCGATTTCCACCAAATGGACACCGGCTTTTACCTGTTCAATTCCCTTAAATAAAGCTTCTTCTGCTACACGAATTAGTCTCGCGGCTTCAGTTGTTACATTACCCACAGCGATAGTAATGCAGGAATCACCGTGAAAACCTTGATAATAAGCTCCTGTATCAACTTTTAGGACATCTCCTCCACGAATTACTTTTTTCCGGCTAGGAATTCCATGGACAACTTCATTATTAATACTAGAGCAAATAGAAGCCGGAAACCCGTGATAGCCTTTAAAACTCGGAGTTGCATCCATTTCGCGGATACGTTTTTCAGCAAAAGCATCTAAATCAGCCGTTGTCATTCCGGGCTGGGCTAGCTCAGAAATTTCTTTAAGAACAGTTGCCACAATCTTCGCTGATTGCCGCATAATTTCGATTTCACGGGTTGATTTAATTTCAATCCCTCTGCGTTGTCGTTTTTCGACTTTTGGCTGGCCTGGTTGAGAAAGCAAGTTAGTGAAAATATTCATCATGAAGTTTAGGAATTAGCGGCGCTTTACCGATTAGGTGTGAAGTTGTTGAGATTTATTGGCAAAAAATATCTATATTTACGTTAACTTATTTTTGCATCTTTAGAAAAACACAGATAAGTGTACAAAATTAATTACCAACTAATTTTTATGTTCCCTGTTCCGGTATTCCCTCTCTCAACGAGTGAATTTAATTTTGTCTGACTACTTATAATCTACTGATCTAGCTGCAATAATTGTGTGGTTTTGATCTCCTATCATCCTTAAATACCCTGGTTCGTTCGCGTCAACATTGGGGAGCGATGGAAGGTTTATGTATCTCTGACGGAGGCGTTAGACATGGTGTGGCCTATCCCTTTGGGAGCATAAGGTATCAACCATAACCCAACATTTATAAGCATTTGTTAAGTTGCGCCGTCTATTAACCGAACAGTGTTGTATTATCCTCCTTGTGTAAAGTGCATCATGACTTGGATTTTAAATCATGAACAGGAAGTTACAGGCGAACCCAAAAGAAGAACTCTTATTCTGCTTTTCCGAGACGGAAATTTTATCTCCAAATAATTGTGGGGATTTTTGGCAATTATGGAAATCATATCAAGATGATTTTTACAATTTTTGCCTACATTGGATGGGAGGTAATTGTCATGATGCCGAAGATGCACTAAATCAGGCAATGCTCAAAGCCTGGAATGAATGGAAAAAATCTGCAAATAAAATCACATATACTAAAGCGTGGTTAACTCGCATTATTCATAATTTGTGCATGGATGTGCATCGAAAACGTAAACGAGAAGCCACAGGAATTGAAAACATTGACGATATTAAATTTGCAGATCATCCAGCGTTTGCTTCTCAGATAGAAATTCCTGAAACCAATATTTTGAATTTGGAAATGGGAGCATATCTTCACCACAAAATTGAATCCTTACCTGACAGACTGCGCCATCCTTTTATTTTACACTGCTGCCAAGACAAATCCTATCAAGATGTTGCCAAGCAACTCACCATCTCTGAAGAGAACGTTCGCAAACGTATTCTAAAGGCGCGAAAGATTCTGCAAAAACAGTTAAAAAAGTATCTGGCAGGGGAAGATAACACTCGGATTGATTTCCTCTCACCAGCCTTAAAAAAGGATATTTCCATGGAAGAAAAGTGGCAATCTGATGAAACAGTGATTTGTGATTGGGAATCATTAATACCAACAAACAGCAAGCAGGAAGAAATTAACTATACAGCACTTCCGGCTGTTATGAGGTACAGTAGCAGCAACTAGCAAACCAGTTT
>JBAXRM010000157.1:0-10653 GCA_037131225.1 Nostocales cyanobacterium ELA583
TAGATTTATGGACTGGCTATAAAACCTTAGTAACAGAATTAATGCCAAATGCTCAGGGAGTGAGTCAGCGCTGTAGGAGGGTTTCCCTCCGTAGGCGACTGCGAACCCGGAGGGTAGCCGATAGATTTCACGTAATGACACAGATTAATAAAGAATTAGATACACAAAGAAAAAGAGAAAAACGAAAAGTTGAAGATTTAATTAAGAAAGCAAATGCAACAGACAAATTAAAATATGAAGAAATATTAGCCGGATTAAAGAATAGTAAATATCCTTTACTTAAGAATCAAGATAAGTTAACTCAAGAGCAATTGGATAAACTTATTCAAGTTAAAAATGTCTCGCCTATTTTGAAGGAAATGCACGAATTTAAAGAAAAGATTAGGAAGATTTTTAATAACACAAATGATTGGTATACAGGAGTTTTTAAACTAGGTATGTGGTTATCGAGAGCTAAGAAA
The DNA here is from genome assembly GCA_037131225.1 of Nostocales cyanobacterium ELA583. GTDB lineage: Bacteria > Cyanobacteriota > Cyanobacteriia > Cyanobacteriales > Nostocaceae > Dolichospermum. The sequence continues at coordinate 462 of JBAXRM010000157.1, forward strand.
TACTTCCCCAATAGCAACAATACTATTATTCGTTGGTGTCAGGAAATTATAGCCTATTTTGATAATAGGACAACAAGTGGTACTGTGGAAGGAATTAATAACAAGCTTAAACTAATAAAACGGTCGGGATATGGATTTAAAAACTTTGAGAGTTTCCGAATTAGATGCTTATTAAACTGGCATTTTGTTTAATAGTTTAGCATAACAAGTACCGAAGAGCCAAAACAATTAGGGTAATTCCACAAGAATTATTCCACAGTTTAACGTTAGTTACGAAAGTAAAAAATGATAAAATCTTGTTTCAATTATCTTCAGTTTTTAGGGAATATGCGAAAAATTCTTCTAAAGTTGATAATCATCAAGTTTAGAAGAATAAGCTCTAGTTTGTTAAAGTAATTTGAGGTAAAACCTGATTTAATTTACCACTACGATAGCCTTCTAAGTCTAAGGTTACATAGATAAATCCCCAGTTTTGAAATGCGGATACTAGAGTTGGTAAATCTGTAGTTGAGACAAAATCTTTAATTTTATCTGGTGATAATTCAATTCTGGCTGTGTCACCTTCGGAACGGACTCGTAAATTTTGCCAACCTAAATTTCGCAAATAAATTTCGGCTCTACCTACTCGCTGTAATTTGGCGATGGTGATTTCTTCACCGTAAGGAAAGCGCGAACTTAAACAGGGTTGAGCGGGTTTATCCCACCAAGGTAAACCTAATTGTTGGGAAATTTGCCGAACTTCGGCTTTGGTAACACCGATTTCTGCTAAAGGCGATCGCGCACCTCTTTCTTTTGCAGCTTGAATTCCGGGACGATAATCATGTAAATCGTCGGCATTTACACCATCTACTACGTAAGGATACCCTAGTTCTAAAGCCAACGGTTTGAGGGTGTCGTGTAGTTCACTTTTGCAAAAATAACAACGATTTACTGGGTTAGATGTGTAATTTGGATTGTCCATTTCTTGGGTTTCAACAATTTTATGGCTAATCCCAATAGTTGCGGCTTGAATTTTTGCGTCTTCTAATTCTTCTGGTAATAAAGAAGGAGAAACCGCTGTTACAGCCAAAGCGCGATCGCCTAACACATCATAAGCAATCTTTGCCACCAATGTACTGTCAACCCCCCCAGAATAGGCTATTAAAGCCTGTTCCATTTCTGTAAATAACTCTTTTAACTGCTCTAGTTTTTCTGTAGAACTCATGCTCTTAAAACCCCATAACGCCTAACCACTTCTATTTTAATCATTAGTTATTATTAGATCACCAATATTTCAGAGAATTTCCCACTCAATCTGTCAACCATGGATCACAATATCAAAATAAGCAAACTCAATTTATATTTGATACAGAGGATGATTATTACCTTGATCTGCTAAATATAAAAGACAAATATTTTACTTGCCATTCTTTCATGGAAATAAAATTTATTCTTGAAAAGATTTAATTAGGTATTGGCATTAAAGAAAAAGCAACACTACCAAATCTCCAATAAGTTTTATCTGAAATTTCTTTCCAGGATTTATTAGCAAGTTTCCAATTAGATTCCCATTCTTCCATGATTTAGTCAAAGATGCCCTCACTCAAGACGGTTGGACTATCTCTCATGATCCTCTATACTTAAGTATCGGCAATTTGAATATTCAGATTGATTTAGGGGCTGAATGTCTGATTGGTGCAGAAAAAGATCATCAAAAAATTGCCGTTGAAGTGAAAAGCTTCCTCAGAGCTTCAAAAATTACAGATTTCTATGATGCTTTGGGACAATATCTATCTTACAAAATTGCCCTAGAGGAAAACGAACCAGATCGCATATTATATCTAGCAGTTCCCGATTCAACATATCAGTTATTATTTGGAGAAGTTCTCATCCAAAAAGTCCTACAAAACTATCCTGTTAAACTAGTTGTCTATGATGAAGTAACGGAAGTAATAAAATTATGGATAAACTAAATTACTATCGCCAATGTTTGCGAGAATTTCTCACGCAATACGCAAATTACGGCTCAGAAGATCAAAATATGGAAACCCAATTGATCTTTGATACAGAAAATGATCATTACCTTTTATTGCGAACCGGTTGGGATAAAAAACGCCGAATTCATTCCTGTATATTTCATTTTGATATCAAAGATGGAAAAATCTGGCTTCAGGAAAATAATACAGATATTGATGTTGGTGAAGAATTGGAAGAAATGGGAATCTCTAAACAAGAAATTGTTATCGGTTTTCATTATCCTGCACTTAGACAACATTCTCAATATGCTGTTTCTTAATTAGAAAATTATGATTTTTGATGAAAAAAAGTAACTAACAACTATGACTAATGCAACTGTCACCCTACAAATACCCGAAATTATCTATCAACGGTTAGTTAATACCGCTCATGCTACTCAACGTCCTTTAGAAGAAGTCATGCTTCATGCTTTACAAGTCGGTAGTCCACCAGCATGGGATGATGTAGCAGAGGAATTTCAAGCGGAAATTGCGGCTTTAGATAAATTAGATGATAATACTCTCTGGCAAATTTTTCATGGTCAAAAAACAGCAGCAGATATGGAAGAATATAATAACTTACTAGAGAAAAATTCTAGTAGTACATTGACAGAAACAGAAAGATTAAATTTAATATCTCTCCGACACGAAGCTGATCTTTTTATGTTACGTAAAGCCCAAGCCGGAGTTTTACTTCGTTGGCGGGGATATAATTTACCAAATCCTTAAATTTTTGTGTCTACATATATTTCTGAAAGTTTAAGAAAACAAAGATTCAATGTTACGATATCCATTAACTACTCGGATAATTTCTACATCATCTTTTATCAACCGATAGAAAATAATATAAGGATTTACAGATATCCCTCGCAATTCAGGTAAAAGTTCAGCATAACTACGACCCATGTTAGGAAATTGTGCTAAAAATTGACATTTATTTTCTATTGAATTTAAAAATTCAGTTGCAGAATCTAAGTTAAAATTTGATAAATAATCACAAATTTCATTGATATCTTCAATTGCCTGATCTGTTAAACTGTAATTACTCATTGCAAAGATTCCCCTTTTTGGGCAAGTTTTTCTCGCAATTTAGCAAAAGCAACTTCTCCACTAGTCAATTGTCCCCTATTAGCTTGTTCAATACCAACAGCTACTTTTTTACGGGTTTCCTCTAACCATTGTTCATAATGTTTATCTCTTTCGTCTAATAACTGCAAAGCTGCTACAATGACTTGATATGCGTTTTCATATTTACCACTTTGCAATTTGGCTTGAATTAACTGTTCCTGTTCGGCTTCAAGGCTAATATTCATAGTCATAAATACCAAAATTGATGAATTTAACAAGAGGATTAAGCATCTAAAATTTTGATCTGCTCTTAATTGTTATTATAACCAAACCAAGTAATTAAAAAAACAACTATGACACAACAACCGATACAAGTAATTGGCGGCGGACTCGCAGGAACAGAAGCAGCATGGCAAATAGCCCAAGCCGGCGTGCCTGTGATTCTCCACGAGATGCGCCCTAAACGCTTCAGCCCTGCCCATCATACCGAAAATTTGGCTGAATTGGTTTGTAGTAACTCCTTCGGGGCTATGGCGAGCGATCGCGCCGCCGGTCTATTACACGAAGAATTACGCCAACTCGGTTCTATTGTCATCTCCAAAGCAGATGAACACGCAGTCCCGGCTGGTGGGGCTTTGGCGGTAGATAGAGGGCAATTTGGGGAAGATTTAACCCAAACCTTAGCAAACCATCCTTTAATTGATTTTCGTCGGGGAGAAGTTACCGCAATTCCCGAAGGTATTGTCGTATTAGCCAGTGGTCCTTTAACCAGTCCTGATTTATCCGCAGATTTACAGCGGTTTACAGGAATGGAATATCTCAACTTCTTTGATGCTGCAAGTCCAATAATTTTAGGAGATTCTATTAATAAAGATATTGCATTTATGGCTTCTCGCTATGACAAAGGTGAAGCTGCTTATCTGAATTGTCCCATGAATAAGGAGCAGTATTTACATTTTTGGGAAGAATTACGTCAAGCTGAACAAACAGAATTAAAAAACTTTGAAAAGGAAACAGCGAAATTTTTTGAAGCTTGTTTACCAATTGAAGAAATGGCCAGACGGGGAGAAGATACCATGCGCTATGGTCCCCTCAAACCAGTAGGTTTATCTGATCCTCGTAATGGAGAACGTAATTATGCGGTAATTCAATTACGACAAGAAGATAAAACCGGTCAACTTTGGAATATGGTAGGATTCCAGACTAATTTGCGGTGGGGTGAACAAAAACGAGTTTTTCAAATGATTCCTGGTTTGGAAAAAGCCGAGTTTGTCAGATTGGGAGTCATGCACCGCAATACTTTTTTAAATGCACCACAGTTGATGTCTGCAAGTTTGCAATTTAAAGAACGTCCAACATTATTAGCTGCGGGACAATTAATAGGTACGGAAGGTTATACTGCGGCTTCTGCTGGAGGTTGGTTAGCGGGAACAAATGCAGCTAGATTAGCTTTAGGAAAAGAGCCGCTAATTTTACCTGTGACAACCATGATGGGTTCATTATTTGAGTTTATCAGATCCGCCGCACCTAAGCATTTTCAGCCAATGGCTCCTAATTTTGGAATTGTGCCAGATTTGGGTGTGAAAATTAAGAGTAAACCGGAAAAATATGGACGTTATCGAGATCGTTCTTTGGCAGATTTAGCTAATTGGAAACAGGAATTATTGTTCAACAATAATAATCTTTGATGATACTCAACATAGAATATTTCACAAAAATATCATGATTGAATAAAACCTCTGTCACCAACTGTTTTAAGGTTTCACTATCTAGTTTTGGTGGCAGGTTTTTTTCCATAATTGCTCTATTCTGCCGAATCCTTATTTATAGAGGAAAATTATTTAATAACCGTTGAGTTGAATCAATCAAATTATTATGAGTTTGGCGTTGTTTTTTGATGGTACTAAAAGTTTGAATAATGGGATTTAAACAACGTTTTTCATCTTCATATCCACGTTGTTTAAGTTCGGTAATACGTTCATAACTGAAGTCTAACCAACTATCAATTAAGCCTATACTGGGGATTTCTGATTTATTAATTGGCTGTTCTGGTCTAATTTCAATAATAGTTTGTTCTGGAAAATCATGACGATTCCAAGTTACTCCATTATTAAGATGAATAATAATTGCATGAGTACAACCACGCGCAGCTAAAGCCCTTAAAGGAACGTTATCAGCTAAACCAATATTTACTATTTTTCAGAAATTATTGAGTATGGCTATAGTTATCAATTCTTAACAAAGTCATCGAAACTTGACAAATTTGGTATAAAGAGTTGGCAACATTAGCTAAAAACAGTAAACAATAACCATAGCTGAACTTAAAAGTTTTTTAAAATATGCAGCCAATTCGCACCTTTAACGTATCTCCTTCATTACCTTCCAGGCTAGAACCTTTGCGGAAACTAGCATACAATCTCCATTTTGATTGGAATGTTGAGAGCAAAGACTTGTTCCGCCGTTTAGATCCCGACTTATGGGAATCAACCCATCATAACCCAGTGTTAATGCTGGGAACTATCAGCCAAAGCCGGTTGTTAGAAGTTGTGGAAGATGAAGGCTTTTTAGCGCAAGTAGATCGAGCAGCGCGGCAATTAGAAGATTATTTGCAAGAGCGCACTTGGTATGAAAAACAAAGAAATCAGCAGCAAAAAGAATGTTACGCCTATTTTTCCGCTGAATTTGGGTTAGTAGATTGCCTACCTGTCTATTCTGGTGGTTTGGGTGTACTGGCAGGAGATCACCTCAAATCCGCTAGTGATTTGGGATTACCTCTGGTAGGCGTAGGGCTACTGTATCAACAAGGCTATTTTGCTCAGTATCTTAATGCTGATGGTTGGCAACAGGAACGCTACCTGCTTAATGATTTCTATAATATGCCCTTGCATTTGGAACGCAACCCCGATGGTACAGAACTACGGATTGCGATAGATTATCCTGGACGCAAGGTATATGCACGAGTATGGCGTGTTCAGGTGGGAACAGTACCCCTGTATATGCTCGATACTAATATCGAGCCTAATAAGGCTTATGACCACGATATCACCGATCAGTTGTATGGTGGTGATATAGATATGCGTATCCACCAAGAAATTATGCTGGGGATAGGTGGGGTGCAAATGCTCAAAGCCTTGGGTTATGAGGTGACAGCTTACCACATGAATGAAGGTCATGCGGCTTTCTCGGCTTTAGAACGCATTCGCACTTTAATTCAGGAAAAAGGACTGAGTTACCAACAAGCTAAACAGGTAGTGTCTTCTAGTAATATTTTTACTACTCATACTCCAGTTCCTGCTGGTATTGATTTATTTGCCCCCGACAAGATTTTGCATTATCTCGGTTATTATGCAGATATCTTTGGTTTACCAAAAGAACAGTTTTTAGGGTTAGGACGAGAAAATACTGGTGATTTGTCCAGTCCCTTCAGTATGGCAATATTAGCCCTGAAAATGGCGACATTCTCTAATGGTGTGGCACAGTTACACGGTGTTGTTTCCCGTGAAATGTTCCAAGGTTTGTGGCAAAAAGTTCCTGTGGCAGAAGTGCCAATTGCGGCGATTACTAATGGTGTTCATGCCCGCAGTTGTGTGAGTAAATCTACACAGGAGTTATACGATCGCTATCTAGGTCCAAACTGGTCATCAGCGCCACCAGAAAACCAATTATGGGAACGCATGGATGCAATTCCTGATGAGGAGTTATGGCGTAATCATGAACGTTGCCGTTTGGATATGGTGTTATATGTGCGAGATCATTTAGTTAAACATTTGCGCGATCGCGGTGCTTCTGCTTCCGATATTGCCCAAGCGCAGGAAGTTCTTGATCCCAAAGTTTTAACTATTGGCTTTGCCCGTCGTTTTGCTACCTACAAACGTGCTACTTTATGGATGCGTGATTTGGACAGAATTAAACGGATTTTACTGAGTAACAAGCACCGCAAAGTTCAGTTTGTGATTGCTGGGAAAGCACACCCCAAAGATATTCCTGGTAAAGAATTAATTCGAGATATTAACCACTTTATTCGGGAACAACACTTAGAAAAACAGGTGGTGTTTGTTCCTAACTATGATATTCACATCGCCCGTTTGATGGTAGCAGGTTGTGATATTTGGTTAAATACTCCCCGTCGTCCTCGTGAAGCTTCGGGGACAAGTGGTATGAAAGCGGCTATGAATGGTTTACCTAACCTCAGTGTACTGGATGGTTGGTGGGATGAAGCTGATTATGTCCGCACTGGTTGGGCTATAGGACATGGTGAAAATTACGAAGATCCTAACTATCAAGATGAGATAGAAGCTAACGCCCTTTATGAGTTGTTAGAAAAGGAAGTTGTCCCCCTATTCTATGATCATCGTGATGAGGATGGTTTACCTCGTCCTTGGGTAGCAAAAATGAAAGATGCAATTCGGTTGAATTGTCCTTTCTTTAATACAGCCCGCATGGTGCGAGAATATGCAATGAGAGCTTATTTTCCGGCAAGCGATCGCTATCATACCCTGACCTTTGATAATTATGCCCCAGCCAAGGAATTAGCCGCTTGGAGAGCAAAATTAGGTGAACATTGGTTTAACATCAAAATAAAAGATATTGACGTATCCGCAGCATCAGACATTGAAGTTAATCAAACTGTAGCGGTGAAAGCTAAGGTTGATTTAGCAACTTTAAGCAATGATGATGTACAGGTAGAACTATACCAAGGTTCTATTGATGCCAATGGTGATATTGTCAATGCTCTCCCTGTAGTAATGGATTATCAAGGGCAAGAGGCAGGAAATTTAAGTGTTTATACTGCAAATATCACTTACACAACTTCTGGTTTGCAAGGATTATCTTTGCGTGTCTTACCTCGAAATCAATACCTATCTAGTCCTTACGAACCCAGGTTAATCGCGTGGGCTGAATAAGTAGATAATTGTAGGGGCGTTCTCTCGAACGTCTTTACAAGGGTTATAGGAAATGCACATTTAATTTTTGAATATATCTAACTGGAGTTTAGACTAAATCGAAATTAATTACACAAATTGTTTTCTTGTTCCCCGTTCCCTGTCTCCACCGATGAATTTAATTTTGTCCGACTACTTAACTAGATAAAATTGGTAAAATAGTACCAAATCAAAAAAACCGTAAAATCTCTATATGACCACAGCTACACCCGTAAAAACTGCATACGAAGCGATTATTGGCTTAGAAACCCATTGTCAACTCAGTACCAACACTAAAATTTTCTCCAACAGTTCCACAGCTTTTGGCGCTGACCCCAATACCAACATTGATCCAGTTTGTATGGGTTTACCAGGAGTTTTACCCGTACTCAACGCTAAAGTTCTTGAATACGCCGTTAAAACTGGTTTAGCCTTAAATTGTCAAATCGCTCGGTATAGTAAATTTGACCGTAAACAATATTTTTATCCTGATTTACCCAAAAATTACCAAATTTCTCAATATGATTTACCCATAGCTGAACATGGTTGGATAGAAATTGAATTGGTAGATGATACTGGAAATTCCACCCGAAAACGCATTGGTATCACCCGCTTGCACATGGAAGAGGATGCAGGAAAACTCGTACACGCAGGTAGTGACAGGCTTTCTGGTTCTACTTATTCGCTTGTAGATTATAACCGTGCTGGTATCCCTTTGGTGGAAATTGTTTCTGAACCTGATTTACGCACAGGACAAGAAGCAGCGGAATATGCCCAAGAACTGCGGCGAATTGTGCGCTATCTTGGTGTTAGTGATGGGAATATGCAAGAAGGTTCTCTACGTTGTGATGTGAATATTTCCGTCCGTCCAGTGGGACGAGAGCAATTTGGCACTAAGGTAGAAATTAAGAATATGAACTCCTTTAGTGCGATTCAAAGAGCGATTGATTATGAAATTGAACGTCAAATTGCAGCTATTGAATCAGGAGAAAAGATTGTTCAAGAAACCCGTCTCTGGGAAGAAGGTTCACAACGTACCAGCAGTATGCGGATAAAAGAGGGTTCTAGTGATTATCGTTACTTCCCAGAACCAGATTTAGCGCCCATTGAAGTTACTCAAGCAGAATTGGACTCATGGTTAAATCAATTACCAGAATTACCTGCTCGCAAACGTCATCATTATGAAAATGAGTTGGGACTGTCGGCTTATGATGCACGGGTCTTAACTGAGGATAAACCAGTTGCAGACTATTTTGAAAGTGCGATTTCCCAAGGTGCAAATCCTAAAGCTGCGGCTAACTGGATTACTCAAGATATCGCTGGTTACTTAAATAAACAAAAACTCACCATCTCCGAAATTAAACTGACTGCGGTTAACCTAGCTGATGTGATTACTCGCATTGAAAATGGCAAACTTAGTAACGCTCAAGCTAAGGAAAAACTCACAGATTTGTTAAATGGTGTTTCTCCAGAGGAAGCTTTTGTCGGTCAAGAACTAATTTCAGATCGTACCATTCTGGAAGCGATCGTTGATGAAATCATTGCTGCTAACCCTCAACAAGTAGAAAAATACCGCAAGGGTAACACCAACCTTAAAGGCTTCTTTGTGGGACAAGTCTTGAAAAAAACAGACAAACGCGCAGAACCCAAACTTACCAATCAATTGATTGAAGAGAAACTCAATATATCAGTGTAGGGTGACACCCCTCACTCTAAAAATGGTATAATGTGGTAATAAGACGCAACTTGATTATTGGGAGAGCTAATTTAGATTGGCTCTCTTTCTTTATATAGGTATTGAGTTAGGTCGAGGGGGAGTAGTCGGGTAAGGTTCAAGCGTCACCGCTCTCCCCTCCCCTAAGAACCGTGCATAAGACTTTCGCACTTACACGGCTCAAGCCTTACTTCAAGCGAGTTGACTTGGTTTTAGAACCCACATTCAGCATGAGTAAATATACTCAAAATATTTTTCCCAGCAGGTTATTTTGTCAAAAAAAGAATTTCATAAAAAAGCTAAAACCCAGTCATAATAACCACTTCATGCTTTTTGCTATTTATGGAGGTATTCAATAAATTTAATCTCAAACCAACTGATTTATTGACATTATTCTCAATAAGCTTGATTCTAGCTTTAGATTATATCCTTTTCTTTTCCTCTACGGTCGCTAGTTATCGTAGCGAATGTCCATTTATTACCATTTATTGTCT
>JBAXRM010000158.1:0-10645 GCA_037131225.1 Nostocales cyanobacterium ELA583
TGAGGTGAGTGGTAGAATGGGGTGACTTACTCCGCGTCGTCGCCCGCAAAAGGATTCCATTGCACACATCTGTCATTTCTTATCATTTCACACCATCCATCCTTTAGGGGTGTTACCTGACCGCTTTTATCCTTAGCGGTAGAGATGGTTTCGCGTTCTACGGGAGCAACTTGTTGGGGGCGGATGTTCTTCTTGGTCATGGTGTGTTTTCCTTTTTGTTTGTTCGTTTAACTTCTTCATAATGATGAAGAAGACTGGTTTGGTGAAGGCGTTAAATTGGCGTTGAAGGGTAATTTAACGAGTTGTGATTCACCAGAAGCTTTATATAAAACCTCTCTCCAAACCTCTCTCCTACAAGGAGAGAGGCTTTAAACTCTTTAAATTCTCAAGTTTTTTCCTGTTCCCTCTCCTCTTAGGAGAGGGTTAGGGAGAGGTAGAGTTTTAGTATTAACTAATGTGAATTTTTAAGAATAATCAATGCAACTGCCTACCATGAGACGATAAAAAGTGCAATTACTAATCAGTAGGCTAAGTGAAGCTACCCTGATTCTGATAATACGGACAATTATGATTCAAGGCAAGACCTTATCAATAAAAATTACTTATAGTAAACCAGGTTGTTAACACTCCTGTTTGCTTGATATTTCCGTGAAGCGGAAATCACTATCTCCTCCCGTCAAGTATTTGTAAATACTGATTTTCATCCACAGCAAAGGAGAAAATAAACACTTGCTAAAACCGTTTTTTTTTTTTGACATAAGAAAAAATTATATCCGTTAAAATATGTAAATTGAGTTGACATTTCAGCCGAATAATATGACAATTACTTTTGTGTTTTAGAAGCACAATCGTAATAAAATGCCATAAAATAGATATTTATGGCGCAAAATAGATATTTAAGCAGATAATTAACAAATTAAATGCCAAAATCTTCAATTAAAACGGAAATCCAGAAATTATGGAACTTGACACAGGGTGATTCACAAATATGTGTAGCTATACTCGACGGATTGGTTGATCAATCTCATAATTGCTTTAATGCAGCAAATTTAACAAGATTGCCAACACTTATTCAGGGAGAAGCGACAGCTAATGGATCTATGTCTGGACATGGAACTCATGTCGCAAGCATCATATTTGGTCAACATAATTCCTCAGAATTACGGGGAATTGCTCCCCAATGTCGAGGGTTAATCGTCCCTATTTTTGGTGATAATAATAAGAAACTTTCTCAACTAGACCTATCTCGCGCCATTGAACAAGCCGTCAATGCTGGAGCGCATATTATCAATGTCAGTGCTGGACAACTCACTGATAATGGTGAAGCAGAAGGCTGGTTAGATAGGGCTGTGCAACTATGTAAAGATCACAATGTTTTAATTGTCGCTGCTGCTGGTAATGATGGTTGCGAATGTTTGCACGTTCCCGCATCTTTACCCACCGTATTAGCAGTAGGGGCAATGAATGACCAAGGTAAACCCATAGACTTTAGTAACTGGGGGGAAAAATATCAAAACCAAGGCATTCTTGCACCGGGAGAACACATTTTAGGGGCAAAACCGGGGGGAGGGACACAAAAACTCAGTGGTACTAGCTTTGCTACTCCCATTGTTTCCGGTGTCGCTGCTTTACTCCTAAGTCTGCAAGTTCAACGTGGTGAAACACCCGACCCCGCTAAGGTGAGAGCGGTTTTATTAGAAACTGCTATACCTTGCACAGATAAGGATACAAACGATATTAGTCGCTGTTTATTAGGTAAATTAAATATTTCTGGTGCATTAGCATATTTTACAGGAGGAACAATGTCCGAAGAATTAGATACAGTAGAAACCGTTGACAGCGTTGAAGCTGCTGGTTGTGGTTGTGGTAGTGCAGACATCACAAAAAATACAACAAATATCAGTGCAGCCGAAGCCAACCTAGAAGAACTTGTTACCGATGAACTGCCAGAAATAGTTCCAGCTAGTTCTGTAACCACTTCCACACCTTTTACAACTGCAAATATATCAAATTCCAGACCTACAACCATGTCAAATCGCACATCTAATTATATTACCGCCAGCCAAGCACCCAGCGATCTCGCTCAAGTTAACTTAGTGTATGCTTTAGGTACACTGGGTTATGATTTTGGTTCAGAAGCCAGAAGAGACTCTTTTAAACAATTAATGCCGGGGGTAGCCATAGACGGAACAGCAATTCCCGCTAATCCCTATGATGCGCGGCAGATGGTAGATTATTTAGGAGATAATCTTTCGGAAGCTAAATCTTTAATTTGGACTTTAAATTTAGAATTAACTCCTATCTATGCAATAGAACCAGGTGGGGCTTTTGCAAGAGATGTTTATGCTATTTTACAACAATTATTATCGGGACAAATTCAAGCAGAAGACAGCGAGAATTATGTAGAGAGAGTCAGTATTCCCGGTATTTTATCGGGACGCAGTGTGAAACTATTTTCTGGTCAAGTTGTGCCAGTAATTGAAGTTCCCAACACTCGCGGACTTTATGGTTGGAAAGTGAATACTTTAGTTCAGGCTGCTATTCAGACAGTCCAAGCACAGGCTTCAGAAGCACAAGAAGAGTCTATTCGTCGGACTTTGGGTAGTTTCCTCAGCCGTATTTATTATGATTTACGGAATTTAGGCACAACTTCCCAAGATAGGGCGTTGAATTTTGCCTCTACGAATGCCTTTCAAGCGGCTTCTACCTTTGCGGAAGCTGTGGCTACAGGTATGGAGTTGGATAGTATTACTGTAGAGAAAAGTCCTTTCTGTCGTTTAGATAGTGATTGTTGGGATGTAAAATTGAAGTTCTTTGATCCTGAAAATAGCCGTCGGGCGAAGAAGCTATTCCGGTTTACAATTGATGTGAGTGATATTATTCCTGTCACCTTGGGCGAAGTCCGTTCTTGGTCTACTCCTTATTAATAGTGGTAGGTTGGGTTAAGCAACAGCGCAACCCAACAAAGTCTTTTATCTCGTTATCTCGTTCCCAGTCTCTGACTGGAAATGCGGTTACAGAGGCTCTGACTCTGCTTTAATAGAAGGCAGAGCCTTCTAGAATTCATTCCCATACGGAGTATGGGAACGAGAAATCATGTTGAGTTTTTTAATGTTGGGTAACATACGTCAACCCAACCTACAATCTAAAATTGATTATGAGATTACCCAAACTTTCCCCTCCGGTAAAAAGACCAGATATTATTTATCCTCATCGGTCTGTTGATGTCATTCATGGTAGAGTTGAGGACTTAGTTAGCATTCGCATGGACTTATTACATGGTGCTAATTATAATGACCCCGCTGCATTTCAAAATCGTAGTTATCAGCAAATTAAATCTTCTTGTAGCTATGGTTGTCATAATTTTTAGTTAGCTCAAAATTTGTGTAAGTAGGTGAACACAATAAAACTAAACTGTGTAAAGAAATGTAAAATCGCCCAAACCCTCTTCACTCTTGCCTCTTGCCTTTTGCCTTTTGCCTTGCCATAACGACAATTTTCAACACTCACCTACTTAACGCTATTGTTGGTTCTTAGTATGATAGAGCAACTAAATTCATTGCAATCTGTTCTGGCATTCAATGGCAAGGATGACTATGTTAGTTTAGGCAAGAAGCTGGAGTTTAAGATTGAGAAAGAAATTACTTTAGAGGCTTGGGTTTATTGTCAAAAACAACGACGACGGACTGGAATTATTTCTAATGTTTTTGATACTGGAGTAAGTGAAAGTGGATATGGTCTTCTTCTAGATGGCAAAAGCGGCGTGTTTTTTGCTTTGAAAACTTTATCTAAGAACATTCAATATTTTGGTAATAAACCCGAATCTTTAAAGTTAAACCAATGGCATCATGTTGCTGCTACTTATGATGGCCAACAAATGAAATTGTATCTAGATGGAGTAGCAATAGCCGTCAAATCATGTTCTGATTCTGGTATTAATTATGAACCGGAAAATGATTTGCTGATTGGGACGTACAAAGATAATAATGAAATTTATCCGTTTTTTGGCAAAATTGCGGAAGTTCGTCTTTGGAAAGTAGCCCGTATCCCATCAGAAATTCAACAAAATATGCACCAATCTTTGGTAGGTAATGAGTTAGGACTGGTTGGTTATTGGCCTTTAAATGAAGGTCATAGCAATACAGCTTATGATAAAACCAGCAATGCCAATCATGGAATAATTAATGGTGCTAATTGGGAACAATCTCCAGTTCCTATTGTTCAGGTAAAATCTAATTTTGAATTAGGAGTTATCAATACTATGACTAAAAAAAATCCACCTACCGCTAACTCAAGTCCCACAGAACCAAAAACTTCTTCAACTCCAGGAAAAGCAGCAGAAATTGAACGCAAATTGTTATCTACTGGCTTGGAAGATTATGGTTTTTGGTCACAGGAAATGGCTAGACAAAAAGCCCTACAAACTGGACCTGATAAACCTTTCCGGCGTGGTCGGATTTGGTGTTAGTTTGTGCAGTTCTCAGATCCCCAACTTCTTTGAGAAGTCGGGGATCTAATTTTTTAAACTAAAGAGTGCCAAAGCCTTTTTTCTTTTTCTCTTTCTTTTTCTTCGCTGGTGGTGCGCCGCCGGGATAGCCACGCCAGCCTTGTGCAGGGCGGTTTCCTCCTGCGGCTAGGGGATTACCACCACCAAACATTCCTGGCATTCCTGGTATACCACCTTGTCCCATTTGCTGCATGAGCGATCGCATTCTTTGGAAGTCCGCTACCAGTTTGCTTACATCCGCTTCTCTGTAACCAGAACCAGAGGCTATTCTTCTTCTGCGACTGGGAGAACTCGATAATAAATCTGGATCACGGCGTTCTTTACCGGTCATAGAATTAATCATGGCTTCGCAACGTTTTAGCTGGGTTTCCCCCTGCTTTAACTGATCATCGGAAATTTTGTTCATGCCCGGAATCATCTTCATGATTCCGCCCAAAGAACCCATGTTTTTCAATAACCGCATTTGCTTGAGAAAGTCAGTAAAATCAAATTTTGCTGACAGGATTTTCTCCTGCATTTTCTCCGCATCTTCCAAATTTATCTCTTCTTGGGCTTTTTCTACTAAGGTGAGAACATCCCCCATACCCAAAATCCGCGAAGCCATGCGGTCGGGATAAAACGGTTGTAGCGCCTCGACTTTTTCCCCCACACCCACAAATTTAATCGGCGCACCGGAAATTTGCCGTACAGACAGCGCCGCACCACCACGGCTATCACCGTCCATTTTGGTCAGGATTGCCCCAGTAATGCCGATTTGATCATGGAAGGTGCGAGTCAAATTTGCTGCCTCTTGCCCGGTCATTGCGTCCACAACCAAGAGAGTTTCATCAGGCTGCACTATTTCTTTAATGCGGGCTAATTCCGCCATCATGTCTTCGTCAATTTGCAAGCGTCCGGCAGTATCAATAATTACTGTATTTATGCCTTCGGCTCTAGCACGTTCCACACCTTGACGGGCAATTTCTACAGGGTCAGCTTCAATTCCCAATTCAAATACGGGGACATCAATTTGCTTACCCAGAGTAAGTAACTGGTCAATAGCTGCGGGACGATATATATCTGTAGCCACTAATAAGCAACTGCGTTCTTGCTTGCGTAAATACAAGGCTAATTTAGCGGTGGCGGTAGTTTTCCCTGTCCCTTGTAAACCAGCCATTAAGATAACGGTGGTTTTGCTTACATTTTCTGCGAGGGGGACATTTTCTTCCCCCATGATTTGCACTAATTCATCATGAACAATTTTGATGAACTGTTGGTCAGGACGCACGCCGGCGATAACTTCCGCCCCTTGGGCTTTGGTTTCGACTTCGCTAATAAAATCTTTGACTACCTGGAGGTTAACATCTGCTTCCAACAAAGCCCGACGCACTTCTCGCAAAGCGTCTTGTATATTGGATTGGGAGATTTTATCCTGTCCTCGGATTTTTTTCCAGGCGGATTCTAAACGGTCAGATAATGCATCAAACATAATTCAGTTACAACGTATGTTAGTCTGTTAAGGATTTTTGGTCGAGTTTTTCACGATCTTTATCTACCAGCTTATCTGACTCTAGCAACCGATTGATCAAATCAATATTCAAAACATCATACTTTAAAGTAAAATCCTGTAAATCCTTTAATCCTGGATATCCTGATTCTGACAATAAAAATTTTGATTCTGGTTAAAATAATTGAAGTATCACCCAGATTAATTTTTGAACTGAAAATACAAAAATCTAATTTCGCAGCAAAGCTATAAAACCTGCTTGTTCAAAATGTTTATCATAAGCAAGAGCCTCTATAATATTTTGTATCTCCATAATTTTAAATGATGCACAATCTGTATGACTCCAACCTTGATCTAGACGTTGGTTATATAATTCAAGTGCGCTGATAAATAGTTCACTAGTTTGGGGAACAATCTCAATATTAGGATTGCTAAAAGATTGATTAATTAAACTAACTGTTCTTTTAAAAAAAGTTCCTTGTTTAGAAAAAGCATTCAATAATTCAGTGAATACCATTTCACTTGTAACTATGCGTAAATTAGGCGATAAAGATGCAGTTACACCTCTAACTTTAAGATGCAATTCATCATGAGGATTTAGTAAAGCAATCCAATAACCTGTATCAGCAAATACTTTCTTTATTCTTCAGTTTTTGGTGAACCATATAAATAGTGATCTACATTTTTTGACAGATCAGATGGTAACTTTTCCCATTCTGATTGAGGAATTTGGCTATGAATGTCATCAATGAAATTTAACAAAGATGTAGATGCTAAACTATTGGTAAAATCGGTAGTTTGACTTTTAGGAATTCTTTGTTTAAATCTGGTTTTAACGAACAGTAAAAAATTTAATACTTCTTCAATTAAAAAATCTGGTGCTTGAGAAATTTCTTTAATTAGTTCTTGTTTCGCTGTCATAAGTTCACCTCGGTTATTTCATGATATTCATTCAAATTATATTATTAATTTACCCTTGATTGTAACTTATTCCTGACCTTACTAAACGCAAAGACACAAAAAATACTTTGCGTCTTTGCGTGAGACTAACCTAAATTAATTTCCTTCCCGCAACTTATCCAAAACACCACGATCTTCCAAAGTCGAAGTATCCCCCGATATTTCCTGTCCTGATGCCAAATTTCGCAACAAACGCCGCATAATCTTACCAGAACGGGTTTTAGGCAAAGCATCAGTAAACCTGATTTCACCAGGACGAGCGATCGCACCTATTTCATTAACAACGTGCTTCTTGAGTTCCTTAATCAACTCCTCACTGGCTTGATAAGTCCCCTGCAAAGTTACAAAAGCTATAACTTCCTCACCCTTTAACTCATCAGGTTTACCGACAACAGCAGCCTCAGCCACCGCCGGATGAGACACCAGAGCAGATTCTACTTCCATTGTCCCTAAGCGGTGTCCAGACACATTCAGGACATCATCAACGCGCCCCATGACCCAGAAATAGCCATCTTCATCCTTTCTCGCACCATCGCCGGCAAAGTACGTATAATTACCATCTTGTGGCGGAATATGTTCCCAGTAAGTCCGACGGAAACGATCTGGATCACCATACACATTTCGCATCATTCCCGGCCAAGGATGACGAATTGCTAAATAACCACCTTCATTTTCTGGAACAGAATTACCTTCCAAATCCACCACATCCGCAATAATACCGGGGAAAGGCAGGGTAGCTGAACCTGGTTTAGTGGGAATTGCCCCAGGTAGAGGAGTAATCATTATTCCACCTGTTTCCGTTTGCCACCAAGTATCCACAATCGGACAGCGTTCACCACCAATGATTTTGTGATACCACATCCAAGCTTCGGGGTTGATAGGTTCACCCACACTTCCTAATAAACGCAGAGAAGACAGATTCCGGGCTTTGGGCAAATGTTCACCCATTTTGATAAAGGCACGAATTGCTGTTGGTGCTGTATAAAAAGTTGTTACACCATATTTTTCAATCACATCCCAGAAACAACCAGGATTAGAAGCACGGGGCGCACCTTCATACATGAGAGTAGTTGCACCGTTGGAAAGGGGACCATAAACTATATAACTGTGTCCAGTAATCCAACCCACATCAGCAGTACACCAATATACATCTGTATCTTTGAGGTCAAAAATCCATTTGCTGGTAATATGGCTGTATAAGTTATAACCACCTGTGGTATGAACTATCCCCTTAGGTTTGCCTGTACTACCGGAAGTGTAGAGAACAAACAGCATATCCTCGCTGTCCATTGGTTCTGCGGGACAATCCGCGGAAACGCCTTTTTGTAAATCGTGCCACCAATGGTCGCGTCCTGCTGCCATCGGTGTTGTTTGATTTGTGCGTTTTACAACTAGCACATCTGTAACGCTGGGGACTGCGTTATTATCTAAAGCTTTATCCACCTGTTCTTTGAGGGGAACAATTGCATCTTTGCGCCAACCACCATCGGCTGTAATTACTAATTTAGCTTCTGTATCATTCAAGCGATCGCGCAAAGCTTCAGCACTAAAACCACCAAAAACAACGCTATGGGGTGCGCCAATTCTCGCGCAGGCTAACATCGCTATTGCTGCTTCGGGAATCATTGGCATATAGATACCAATGCGATCGCCTTTTTTTGCCCCCAACTCCTTTAATACATTAGCAAATTGACAAACTTCCCGATGTAATTGGGCATAAGTCAGAGTCCGAGAATCTCCCGGTTCACCTTCCCAAATCAAAGCCGCCTTATTTTTCCGCCAAGTGGTAAGATGTCTGTCGAGACAGTTGTAAGAAATATTAATCTTACCGTTGACAAACCACTTAGCAAAAGGTGGTTGCCAATCTAGCACAGTGTCCCATTTTTGAAACCAATCTAACTCAGTTTCCGCTAATTCTGCCCAAAATTGCTGAGGATTAGCTTTTGCTTTGTCATAAAGACGCTGATAATCTGCTAAACTTTTGATCTGGGCTTTTTCCGAAAAATCACTAGCAGGCTGAAATAGCCGCTTTTCCTGTAAAATGGATTCTATAGTGGGTTGAGACATAATGATGGATGCAAATGATATTGTGACTAAAAACTATTTTTAACGAAGTTGTGCAAAAAAAATTGAAAGTTTCATGAAGTAGCGCCCAGTGTAAAGATTATTTACGGATATGTTCATCTAGTCTTACTCTAGTCCGACAATTAATTAATGCTGAATTGTTCAGTAACCCCGGAAGATAAAATAATGATAATGTTTTTAACAACCTTATTTACTGATTTAGTAGGATATAACTCTTTAGATACTGTGTTAGTGTGTTACAATAGGGTATAGTTTGGAAGCTAAAGAAATTAAGGATAAACTAAATTTACTGATCGAGCAAGCCTCTGGCATAGATCCAAATCTCACGACCAAATTAAGAGAGATTAACCGTTGGATTAAACATATCAAGCTTGGTTCACTGATATCCAAACCAGTCGTTGTCGCTTTTTTATTAGAGGTAATTACTGACTCTAAAGTTTGGTTAGCGATTAAATCTTTACCTTCAGAGGAAGAGCAAAAACTACAGTTTGAGCAAATGACCGCCAATGAAAGATATTGGTATGGTTATCTATTTCCTAAATGGATCAATGCCACAGACACCAAGTTTTATATTTGGAAGAAAAAAATGATGGCAGGAGAGTTTAATCAGGCTGATAGTGATATCATTAAATATATAGCTCAGGATGTTGTTCATCGAGAAGGGGACTTTTGGCGGCGTTATATAGCTGACCTCTCTATGGCAACAGACCTAATTGTTAGTAATCATCAGCACAAACCACTCTGTATTCAAATCACCAGCGTCAGTGAAGAATTCCACAGCAAAAAATATCAAAAGTGGCACAATGCACTGCAATTGTGGGAAATAGAACGAGGATTGTTTCTCAGTTACAATCCCAAAGACAATGATTTTATCCATCAGTTAGTCAATGTGGCACTGTATAACAGTGATCATCTTGACGAAGGAAAGTATGTGAATTTTTCCTGATTCCCAAATTTTGAAATCGAAATCTGTGTCCTAGCCAACATCATTAATCCGCTGAAAATACCATTTATGGTTAACCAACAACAGACTAATAATAGCGCCCAACTCGAAGATTTGACAGCAGCGTTAGCAGCAGCCAGGAATATGCAGCAAGATTGGCTAAATTATGGACTAAATTTTGTGCATATTTATGTAGAAGATGTGGAAAGTGATTGGCTAGAAAGTTGGGGAGATGATGAAATATCCAATCCTTTATTTGATGCTATTAAAGACTTTTTAGTTAGTGATGATGATGTAGCTATCAAAATTAGAAAGTATGTAGGAGATACATCATTGTTTGATTTAGCAGTAGATTTAGAAGAATGTTTAAGAATATCTCGAGAAAATGGCAAAACATCTGCTGTGAAAGATGTATTAGCAAGTGAAATTGATATTAATGATCTGGAATTATGGGATTTAGCTAATAATTTTGTAGATAGATGTTATCCAAAGAATTCAGAATCGAGAACTATTGAAGTATAGTTTGAGGTTATTACTTTTTAATTGACCCTGTGGAAACGTTTCACAAAACGTTTCCATATTATTGTATCTATAATCTATACTGCAAATGGCTTAAAACTTTACCCCTCTGGTAAACCTCTCCCCGTGAACGGGGAGAGGCTTT
>JBAXRM010000159.1:0-10632 GCA_037131225.1 Nostocales cyanobacterium ELA583
CCAGAATTATAAACGGTATTACAAGGGTTTCAGCATTTAATTCACATCAGCCGTACCATATATAAAATTTAACTTTCTATTCATCAAATAAATACAATCAAAAACCTCAATAGCTAAAAACAAATAATTTAAGTTAGTAAATATGAGGGTTCACTACATATTTACCACTACCATTTACCGGTAGTTCACAACTTATTTTTAGTAGGGATGACAATCATCGAAAAATAGGGTACGTCCTCTGGGTTAACTTCATCTAGTGGCAATATGCGTTGCTGAGTTGTTGTGGCGCGTTCAATATATCTTGCCCGTGAAGCTAGTCCTAATTCGTGGAGAAGATTCCTGATTTTCGGAAAATGACGACCAAGTTTCATAATAGCCGCAGCGTCAGTAGCTAGAAGTTGACTTGTGAGAAATTCTACTGGTAGCGGTGCAGGTAAAATCGTAAGAACATCATTGTAATAGGTAAATGGTAAACCCAAAGCCACAGGACAGGCCATGAGTGAGGAAACTCCGGGGACGACTTCTGTTTTGTACTTATCAGCCAAACGAGTAAAAATGTACATAAAAGAACCATAGAAAAACGGATCTCCTTCACAGAGAACCACCACATCTCGACCGGCGGCTAAATGGTCAGCAATGGGTTGAGTTTCTTGGTCATAGATAGACTTAGCCTTTTCTGGTTCTAAGGCCCGAGGAAGATGAAACAGTACCTCAATCTGACTATTATCCAGGTAGGAAGAAACGATTTTTCTAGCGATACTTTCCTTGTTTGTCGCTGATTGATAAGCAATAACTGGGGCAGAACGGAGGAGACGCAAGGCTTTTAAGGTGATGAGTTCAGGGTCTCCAGGTCCCACACCAATTCCATAAAGACGACCTCCAGATGTATTCATTATTCTTCCTCACTGGCTATGGCGTTAACAGCAGCAGCAGCGATCGCACTTCCGCCCCTTCTACCATGTAAAGTTAAAAATGGTACATTTCGGCTATTTGCGGCTAATTCAGCTTTTGATTCAGCCGCACCCACAAAACCCACGGGAAACCCTAATATTAATGCCGGTCTCGGGACTCCTTCATCTAGCATTTCTAGTAATCTAAATAGGGCTGTAGGTGCATTTCCAATCACCACTATTGCCCCTTCTATATGAAAGCGCCATAATTCTAAAGCTGATGCTGATCTGGTATTTCTTAATCTTTTAGCTATTTGTGGCACTTCTGGATCATTGAGAGTACAAATAACTTTATTATTTTTGGGTAATCTTTTTCTTGTTACCCCTTCGGCTACCATGTGAGAATCGCACAAAATGACTCCACCTGCAATTAAGGCTTCTCTTCCGGCTTTTACGGCTGTGGGTGAATATGCTAATTCCTTAGCAATATCCGTCATTCCACAGGCATGAATCATTCTTACAGCAACTTTAGATATATCTTCAGGGAATCTTTCTAAATTGGATTCTGAGCGAATAATTTCAAAGGAGTTACGATATATTTCGTTACCGTCACGAATGTAGTCAAACATGAGATTTTAAGGTGTAAATGTTAGATTTGGGTGGTTACTGAGCTTGTCGAAGTGCTTGTTTTGCTAAATAATTGGTGTAATTGATGAGTGTGACGCTCAATAAATTGTCTAAAGGTTTCCTGTAAGTTTAGACGTTGTTTTTGATACACTACCAATATTTCTTGAATTAGAGTTGGAACTGTAGTCACTGTTACATATTCATGGAGTAAGTGACCAAGAACATAAATTTGATAAGCTGGAAAAGTTTCCTCGGTAATACCCATTAAGGTAATATCAGCTTGAGTGTGTTGAGCGCAAGATTTACTACAACCACTAAAGTGAATATTGACTGGAGAATCTAGAATCATCAACCTGTCTAGGTATTTTACCAAGTTTAAGGCATCATCTTTAGTTTCTGTGGACGCATCAGCACAACCCCGTTTCCCGGAACAAGCTACTAAAGAACTTTTGATGTCGGTTGGTGAAGAGTTTAAACCTAAATTGGTAACTTCTTGCTGAACTTCGCTAATTTGGTTTTGGGGAATATCTGTTAATAGTAAGTTCTGCCAAGGTGTTAACCTGATATTAGCATTGCCATACCTTTGGGCAATATTCGCTAAACTTCTAATTTGCCACGTTTCTAGTCTTCCCAAAGGTAAGACTATGCCGATATAATATAATCCAGTTTGACGTTGGGAATGAATGCCAATATGGTTTATACCACGCAATAGTTCGACTTCGCTCACTATAAAAGGCGCCCAGACACAGAGAGGTATTTTTGTAATGTCAAATATATGATTTTGTTGGACTGGGTGCAGATATTTTTCAATTGTGATGTGATTGATGATTTCTCGTAAGCGTGGTTTGCGACGGTTTTTATTGTCTATGTGTTTGCGGTAGGTTTCAGCTAATGTTGCTAAAACTGATATTGCTT
Organism: Nostocales cyanobacterium ELA583; assembly: GCA_037131225.1. GTDB lineage: Bacteria > Cyanobacteriota > Cyanobacteriia > Cyanobacteriales > Nostocaceae > Dolichospermum. Next base: position 2,433 of record JBAXRM010000159.1, read on the forward strand.
GTGTTGGTTGTAATAAAATTCCTGTGTCTTTCGTTGGTTCTCCTTTTTCTCCATAACTGAGATATAGTCGCAAATAGACTTTGCTGTTAACTAATTCGGCTGCTAATATAATATCATTGGAGCGATCGCTTACGGAAACTTTCCCGCCTCCATCAAAGCCAACGCTAAATTTTGCTGATAGTTCTGACAGGTGCGAATTTGCGGTAATATATTCTTCCCAAGCTTTCACTAAGGGACGAGTATCTATTAATTCGTCTCTGTCAATACCCGCAGTAGGACTGGTCATGATGTTGCGAATATGATCTACACTAGGGTTCGTAGAACCTAAGCCTAATGTTTGTAGATTTTTCAGAATTTCGATATTGATATCTTGTTTGATTTCTCTAATTTGGATATTCGCACGGTTAGTAATATCAATATAACCACTGCCATAATTATCAGCAATATCTGCGATCGCCTGAAACTGTTGATAATTCATGATTCCCCCTGGTATTCTTAAGCGATAAAGAAGACCATCTTGGGCGGTTGTGGTGTAAAATAATCCTGGACAAGCGGTAAATGGAATTGACAAAATCATAAATCCTTCTCTGTGTGACGCAGAGATAGCACTGAGTGAACATCCTAGAGTTGGCATTCTGACTTACTCAATTTTGGATTTTGGACTTTTATTCAAACTCCAATTATCTTCAATTGCTTTACAGTTGCGGCACAGTCCCGAAATTACACCGGAGTTTCCCGACTCTAAGATTTAGTAGCTTACCATGAGATGGTATTTTTGGCTATTGACATAATTTTACTTTGTTTCCGTTTCATCAACTAGCTGTAAAACACTTTTATACAAAGGTTCAGCAACCCAAAATCCTGCTTTATGAATGAGATCATCTAATAGAGGTTTAATAGTAAAAATCAAACCTTGACTTTTCGCTTCTACTAAAATTCCTAAAATTCCGGTATAATGAAGATTGAGTCTAGCAGCAATCATGCGTCCACGACGTTCATCAATTAAAACCTGTTCTGCTTTCATTTCCAAGGCTAAAACTATGGCCTCTGCTTCTCCAGGATAAAGTTCACTGCTAAGTGCTTTAACCATTATCCGATCTTGAACTGCACAAGTTTGAATCCAAGTAAAAGTTTGTACTTCTTTTGCACCCGCTACGGGAAAATCAGGATTAGTTAATTCTTGATAAACAGCTTCAGGAATTAGAACTATTCCGTAAAGCTGTTGTAATAAGTGAAGATGGTTAATAGCTGCAAGATTATTAATGGGTGAAGTATCGCTGACAATAATCACAGTCTACCCATCTCCTGCAAGTTCTTGATATCTTGCTCAAAATCCTCTACTCCGTAATGAACTGGGATTTGGTAACTTGCGAGTAAGTGTTGAAATGCTATCCGATTCATACCAGCAAAGCGACTAGCTTGAGCCAGAGTTAACTTTTCTTTTTGAAAAAGCATAATTGCAATTTCTCGCTTCATTTCCTCTTCATTCATGCGAGTTGTGGTTAATATTTCATTAGGAATAACTACACTCATATTTATAATCCTCTAAACCACTATTATTATAATTCATTTAACATGGGTTTTAATTGAGTTTTGTGCTAGACAAATCAGGATTACCTTCTCCACACGCAATAAAGTCACTTTATTTAAGCAAAGCAAGAGGATCATTTTCTGGCTGTTGAATTTTTTGATAATAAAGATCAATTGCGGTTTGAATAATTTGTGCTTATGGATTATTATTATGATATTATTATAAATAGGATGTATGAGGATTTTTAGGGAAAATTATTTTTTAGTGGAAAGTTACTAATTCTCAAGTTTTGATTTAAAAATGGAGGTCAAGTAAAATACTATGAGTAAAACATTAACAATTCAGTTATCAGATGAGTTGGAAGAAAAGTTATTAATTCAATCTAAAAAGCTCAATTTATCTTTAGAGGAATTAATTGTACAATCATTGGCTAAATCAACAAAATTGATAGATAGCTATGAAGATGATCCTATTTTACCTTTATTGGGTACATTAATATTTGAAAATTCTGATATTGGTGAGAATCATGATCATTATCTCAGAGAAAATTTAAAACAGGAGTTAAAAGTTGACAAATAAAGTTTTTATAGATACTTCAGGGTGGGCTAATTTGTTTGTTGCTACTGAGTTTTACCATGAAAAAGCAAAATTGTGGTTTCAAGAAGCACGAAGACAAAAGTTAGAAATGATCACAACTAATTATGTTGTTATTGAATTAGTAGCATTGTTGAATAGTCCTTTGCGTGTACCCCGTTCACAGTTATTTCAGTATGTGGATGCTGTGAGAACTGCTTCTTATATTAACTTAATTCATATTGATATATCTATTGATATAGCAGCTTGGGATTTATTGAAAACAAGACAGGATAAAACTTGGTCTTTGGTAGATAGTACATCTTTTGTTGTCATGAAACAATTTGATATTCAAGAAGCATTAACTACAGATCATCATTTTGAACAAGCTGGTTATATTCGGTTATTAAAATAATATCAATCTGAATGAATATTGATATTTATTCAGTCTGTTTTAACAGACTTTTGGCTATGAGACTCAGAATTCATTCTGATGCGGTTTGGTGAGAAAATGAAAAAAGTTAATATTTAATGTAAGATTTGTATAAAATGATATTATAATTATTGTGTATATAAATTCCAACAAATGAATCATGTCTGAGTTAACACCGAATTTTTTACCTTCTATTGCAGCTACAAGTTTAGTAATTATAACCTGTAAAGGTATGGTAATAAAAGCCATATTTAGCAAAAATCAACAAAATCAATGACATCCATAGGATTCTACAAATCATCAGGAGTTAAACCAGTAAGTTTACTGATTCTTGCTAACATTCTTGGACCAATTTCTTCATTATCATGAAAAGCAAAGACAAAATCAGCCCAATCAGAGTGTGACAGAATTTTGTGTGAACCCGATTGACGTTTGATTTCCCACCCAATACGTAACAAAGCAGCTAAAACGCGCTTTGCTTTTTGACTTGACCATTGACTCATGCTGCTGCAAAAGAAACACTAAATAAATCTGGTTTTACTTCCCCATGTTCCAGTTTATCAGCCAAAACACGCAAAGCCAAAGCCTGAACCTTAGCCACCGCCTCCTGTCTTGTGTTTCCATAAGCCAATACACCGGGAAAATCAATCACGTCCGCAATAAAGCGTCCGTCTTCCTCTTGTTCAATCTCTATTTTCAAGTTCATAGCCTGTAACGGTAAGGTAATAAAAGCGATATTCCAGCAAAACAAACAACCTCACAAATTATGCAAAAATGGTTATCAATTATCGGTATTGGTGAAGATGGTTTAGCAGGGTTAAGTCCCATTGCTGTTTCCTGCTTAGACAAATCTCAAATTATCTTTGGTGGAGAACGTCATCTTTCCATGTTACCCCATGCCGACAACCGGGAAAAAATTTCCTGGAAATCACCTTTTCAAACTTCCATAACTGAAATTATTAGTCGTCGTGGTGAAGCAGTTTGTATTTTAGCTAGTGGCGACCCTTTATGTTATGGTGTGGGTGCAACTATTCTTAAAGATATTCCTATTTCAGAAATTACAATTATTCCTGCACCTTCGGCTTTTAGTCTAGCTTGTTCTCGATTAGGATGGTTATTAACAGAAGTCGAAACTTTAAGTTTATGTGGTCGTCCGGTTTCTTTACTGCAATCTTACATTTATCCTGGTGCAAAATTATTAATTTTAAGTGAGGGAAAAAATACTCCGGCTCATGTTGCGGAAATTTTAATAAATCGCGGTTTTGGTAATAGTCAAATTACCGTTTTAGAAAAAATTGGTAATATTAATGAGAATATTATCACAGATATTTGTAGCAATTGGCAAGAAAAAAATATTGCTTCTTTAAATACTATTGCAGTCGAATGTATTGCAGATAAAGGAATAGTTGCTTTATCCAGATTTCCCGGTTTACCTGATAGTGCTTTTCATCATGATGGACAATTGACGAAAAGAGAAGTCCGCGCGGTGACATTATCGAGTTTAGCACCTTTACCGGGGGAGTTGCTTTGGGATGTGGGGGCTGGTTGTGGTTCTATTTCTATAGAATGGCTGCGGAGTGATAGAAGATGTCGAGCGATCGCTATTGAACAAAATTCCACTAGACTAAATTATATTGCTGATAATGCCGCTGCTTTGGGAACACCAAATTTACAAATTATGGCAGGTAAGGCTTTAGAAGTTATCCCAAATTTACCCACCCCAAATGCGATTTTTATTGGTGGTGGTGTCACAGCACCGGAAATATTAGAGAATTGTTGGAATGTGTTACTTCCAGGGGGCAGAATGGTAGTTAATGTTGTCACTTTTCAAGGTGAACAAAGACTATATCAATGGTATGAAAAAGTGGGGGGAAATTTCAGCCGTATTGCTGTTCAACGAGCCGAACCTATTGGAAAATTCCTGGGTTGGAAAGCAATGTCCCCTGTAACTCAATGGGTAGGAGTGAAAAATTGATAATTAAAGGTTTAGACAAAATTACACACAAAACTAGGCGGAAATAATCAGATTTTCTAAAAAACCCATTTCTAATTCTGATCTTGTAAACGATGTTGCAGAATATCTAAAGATTGTAAAATTGGATTACCATTTATATTAATTATGGATTTTGTATGACGAGAGAAGCCCATGACCAATTTGCAAAAGAATATCTAGAGGAATTATTAAAACCTTTAGGTCAAGTAGATATTGGTAAAGATATAAAAAGCGAAGTTAGAGAAATAGATATTTCCTTTGTTCCCAATCAATCAAACCCTGTAAATTCCGATTTAGGATTATTAGCAAAAATGGCAGTTACAAGCTGTCTATTTGAACCTTTTCGTAATCCTCCCAATGAAATGACAATTAGAAGTTGTATGTCAAAATTATACAGCCTTCATGAAGAATTGTTTCGACAAGCAAAAAGAGAAGATCGTCGGCTCATGGAAAACGAGTTCCCTGTTTTATGGATTTTAACACCAACTTGCTCAAAAAATAAATTAGATGGATTTAGAGCTACACTAAAAGATGATTAGGAAACAGGAGTTTATTTTCTAGGAGAATCGCATAAAACCGCAATTGTAGCAATTAACCAATTACCCAAAAATCAGGGTACACTATGGTTAAGGGTGTTAGGTAATGGGGAAACCCAGAAACAAGCAGTACAAGAACTGATAACAGTTTCCACAGAAAACCAGCGTAATTATCTACTGGAAATTTTAGCATCTTGGCGTAAAAACATAGAGATTAACACTAATATCAACGATGAAGATAGGGAGTTGATTATGACTTTATCACCAGCATATCTCAAACAACGCGAAGAATGGCGACAAGAGGGACTGCAAACGGGACTGCAAGAGGGACTGCAAACGGGACTGCAAGAGGGACTGCAAACGGGACTGCAAACGGGAAGACAAGAGGAATTGCGGTTAATAGTAGGAAGTTTACTAACAGCACGGTTTGGTAATTTAGATGAGCAATTATTAGCTGTTGTTACTCCTATTATGGAGCTTTCTCTCACAGAAAGAACTGATTTATTTCTCAACTTATCTCAGTTGTCCCGTGAGGAATTATTAGGTAAATTCCCCATTAATTAACCCATTTTCGTAGGTTGTTTACATCCTTCAGATCCCCGACTTCTTAGAGAAGTCGGGGATCTATTCCATGCTATTATCTACTTGACTAAATCTAAAGTTTTCTGTATTATGGGCGAAGCGCTCATCAAACATCCAAAAATTGAATAAGAGAATTTTAAAAATATTTTTTCCGCCTAGCGGCGAGAGATAGGAAAAAGAATAGAGGGCAAAAGAGCAAGAGTGTAAAGTGCTACTAAGTCCTCGCCGCACCACTACATACAACCCGAAAACCAAAAGGGCCGTTGTCGTCATCGAGACTGTAGTAGACGCGAAAAGCAGAACGGCAAAGCCCAGGAGCGTCGTGCCACGAACCACCGCGCAGCAGTCTAAGCTTACTGTTTGTATCTAGCCACGCGCTACCATCAGCGGGAGCATTTATATAGTTTGCGTGCAGCTCATCTTCGCACCATTCCCATACATTACCACACATATCATATAAACCACAAGGGTTTGCAGGAAATTTTCCTACCACTGTGGTTTTTCCTCGATGTTCTCCTTTTGCACCACCACCATAGGTGTAGTTACCATCATAATTTGCTAACTCTGTGGAAATTGTTTCCCCAAAATAAAAGGGTGTAGTAGTTCCTCCACGACAAGCATATTCCCACTCAGCTTCACTAGGTAAGCGATAGGCTTTATTTGTCTTTTGGGAAAGTCTAGCGCAAAATTCTTGGGCATCATTCCACGATACACACTCAACTGGCAGACTATAATCTTTAAACCTCGATGGATCAGATTTTAAATCAATCTTAACCTTGGGTAAAGCAGCTACAAGTCGCCATTGTTTTTGAGTAACTGGATATTTACCCATAAAGAACGAGGGAACAGTAACTTGATGCTGTGGACTTTGGGATTCGTAATAACCTTCTTCATTTTCTGGAGAACCCATGATAAAAGTTCCTCCAGGAATATGTACCATTTCGAGAAATACACCATTTCCTAAGTCTTGGGGAAAATACTCGGCACTTTTGGCAATGCGTTTAATTTCTGTGCCATTCTTATTTATTTGAGCAGTTTCAAACTGGAAAGTCTTTAACTTATAACCAGATTTATTTTTTTCTGCTTCTTTCTGTTGTTGTTGACGTTGCAATGCTTCTGCTTCTTGTTGCAATCTTAGTTGTTCGGCTACTTCTGCCTCTCGTTGGCGTTGCAATCTTTCTGCTTCTTGCTGCTTTTGTATCTGAAGCTGTTTTTGATATTCAGTTTCTTTAACAGATGTAATTTCTAACTCAATTGATGCTACATCCTCATCTCTCAAGCCTAAAACATCTTTCTGGTAATCTTTGAGTATTTTTAAAGTGTGCTCATCTAGGGGATATTTTTGCTCAACTTCTTCTGCAAAATATTGTTTGTAACTTTGTAAATTTACTAACCGTATACGAAAGGGTTCAACAACTTCCGTTTCTATTTCCTCGGCTTTTGCATCTGTAATTCCCAGAGTTTTCCGTTTTGCTGTTAAAACTGCAATAGCAACGTTTTTCAGTTCACCATTTTGAGCATATTGTTCAACCAGTTTGCGATACTCAGCTTCTGGATTTTTGGGAGCAGAAGCCAATAAAATATTGAATCCTTCCTTATCCAGAATGATATCTGGTGTCATGTTAGGCTTCACCGCTTGGACTTTTGATTTAGCGTAAGCGTGTAGTTCCTGAACTTGAATATTGCCATCGTTATCTGTGTCTGCTGCACCTGTCTCAATTCCCTCAACTAAATATTGAGTATAGAGGGAAAGTGTTGCACCTTCTTGTGTAAAGGAAGTTTGAGTTGCACCAGAAGATGTAAGCACAACTCGTCCTTCTGCACCTAAGTGCTTTTTGATATCTACTCCAATACTTTTTGTGTGCCAACCACTAGCAAAAGCACCACTGTAACAAGCATCTAAAATTAAAATTTGTCGTTTAGAATAACAACTTTTTGATTGTGTTTGAATAAAATTTGCATCTACAGCAGTGGCTTCAAAGTTGTCTTTAGCTGTATTGTGAGTTGCTAAATAGAGATGATTGTCATCATTAGTAATCCCATGTCCAGAAAAAAAGAATAATAATAAGTCTTCTTTACTTGCGCTCTTAAACAGCTTTTGAATTGCTGTCCTCATAGCTACTGTATCAGGATTCAGCAGCCGTTCCACCTGTGCAAAGTTTCCCAAGTTAGGATTTTGCAAAACTCGTTCCATAGCCTCGACATCATTGAGTGCAGATAATAGGGGTGGGATACCTGCACCATACTCACTGACTCCAATCAGCAGCGCTATTTTTTTAGCCATTGTTACCACCCATTGCGGCTAATAGGTCTTTTGCTATTTTTTCGCTTTCTAGCAGTTCTTGGCGGCTTTTGGCTTTGATACTGACTTCTTTATCGCCAACTTTGACAGTCAGTTCTATGGGTTTATCTCCCAAGCGATCGCCCAAAAAGGCTAAAAATGTTTTAATATTTTTTATACTGACTTGTGCTGTCAGCACTCCGATCAAAGTTGCAAAACCTGGCTTACTTCCTGCTTCTGGGTTAAAATCTTCAGCACGGTCTACTTTTTC
>JBAXRM010000160.1:0-10585 GCA_037131225.1 Nostocales cyanobacterium ELA583
CACCGAGTCAGGATTCACCGAGTCAGGATTCACCGAGTCACCGAGTCAGGATTCAGGAGGAAGAAAGAAGAAAGAAGAAAGAAGAAAGAAGGAAGGAACTATTTATTTCTCCCTGTTCTCTATTCCCTATTCCCTATTCCCTATTCCCTATTCTCTCAAAATTATGTCCAATCTTCCACCACTGAATACAGCAACAATTTGGGCAATCATTAACGATACAATTGATGATGATACTGTCAAGAAATTATTATGGTATCACTTAGGTTATCGTTATGATCCTATTACAGACACATGGACTAATAGTGAAGTAGCACGGACATGGAGAGATGAATATCCCCAACCACCGGATTTTATTGATTCTCGTCCAGCAATTATGAAATTAACTCGTTCTATTCCCCAAGAAAATAAACAACTACTCAAACAAAAGCTCGGTTTTAAAGGTTATAAAATTGGTGAATTTGGTCCTCGACAAACTCGCAGAGCCACATCCGCAAATTGGTTATTAAGTTATATGTTAATAACCACTGGTAAAATTGAGTAAAGTTGGTGACATCTCCTACACTGACCTGAGTACAGGTTCAGTGTAGGCTTCCAAGACAATCCGGCTATCGCTTAGGAGGCTCTTGGCTTTAAGAACTGGATGACCCTCAGCTCTATTTTTTATGTTTCTCGCGGCGTTGTGGTCACGGTCTAGACTACATCCACAGTTAGGGCAGTCGTGCCACCGGATATGCAGTTTTTTGGGAACTTTGTCACCACAACTAGAGCAATCTTGACTCGTACCAGACGCTTTGACTGGGATAACCAACAAACCAGCATTTACGGCTTTATTTGTTAATATCGACAGAAAGCTTGACCATCCAGCATCAAGAATAGATTTAGCTAATCGAGTCCGTGCAAGTCCTTTTACATTCAAATCTTCAACTGCTACAACATCATATTTTTTCAATAGATTGTTTGCGGTTTTGAAGTGAAAATCTTTTCGTTTGTCAGCAACTTTTTTATGCTGCTTACCCAACTGTTTTACAGCTTTTTTTCTTCTGTTGCTTCCCTTTTTTCGACGTGAAACACGTTTTTGGATAATCCGTAAACGTTTGAGGGATTTACGATAATATTGAGGGATAGCAACAGTTTCACCTTCAGAAGTAGTCAAAAACTCCTTTAAACCAACGTCAATCCCAGTTATGGAATTTGGGTTAAAATCGGGCTTAATTGTTGGAACTGTGGCATCTTCCAAGCTAAGAGTTAAATAGTAACCGTCGGCTTTTTTGGTAACAGATGCGGTTTTGATTTTAAAGCCATTTGGGATAGGACGATGCAAAATAACTTTAACTATGCCAAACATCGGTAAAGTTATTAAATTACCTTGCAAACATCCATCCTTTACTTGTGGATATGTAAACGTGCGATAACGTTCGCGTGATTTAAACCGAGGTCGTCCACTTCGTTTACCATTGCTATCACCTTTTAAAAAACGGTCAAAAGTCACCTTAACTCGTTTAACTATATCCTGTAGTACCTGCGAGTAAATCTCACCGTACCAAGGATGAGTTTTTTTAAGTTGCGGTAACGTTTTCTTTTGTGAATAATAGTCTGGGTTATCCCGCAATTCTGGAAGATAGCAAACAAGAGGACAAGCGTTAATCGGTGAACAATTGCGTTCATACCAATCAAATCTATCAGCCAGCAAGTAGTTATATTGAGCGCATAACATAGACAGCCACCTGTCTATCTCAATGGCTTGTTTTGTTGTTGGTCGTAGTTTGTATTGGTACGCTGTTCTCATTTTTCCACTCTCAACCATTATGACTATGATAACATAATGGTGACAACAACGGGTAGACAAATATGAAAACTACTAGATTAAATGTCAGGATGTCTGAACGCAGGTTAAACAAACTTCGCTCTTATGCTGTAATGAAAGATAAAACAGTAACGCAAATAGTAGAAGACTGGGTTGATAGATTGCCAAATACAGAGAGTGTTAAAATTAACGCTGACCCCCTCCCTATCAATCCGCAGGATTGAATTGGTCGGAGGTCGCGTTAATTTTAACCGCCTTATATCTCACCACTGAACGGAGTACCGTTTCAGTGGGAGGCTTACGGCGAAATAGCTAAATATAGCAATTTTTCAAAAATATCCCTGACTTCTCTAAGTAGTTGGGGATATCAACTTTTTATCTAAATTTCAGGATTAAATTATGGTTTTATGTCTAAATGTTATGGAAATAGCCCGGACTTACCTTGTGTTTTTCGGCAAAACTGTGTATATTAATATATTCCACCCTTGCATATAGTAATCTGATCTAATTTGTGCAACTTGTTTTTCAACTAACTACTTTAGGCTTAAAGAGAATAATAAACGTTGTCACAAATATTTTAGGATTACTACCGTATAACACAAGTCAAGAGATTTCTGCTATGATCAACAAATTAATTAATACTAACATTAAGAGTTCCCACGTTTTGCTAACTCCTAATGAGGTAAAGGAAAAATTACCTTTAAATAAAACTGCTGAACATACAATTTTAAAATTCAGACAAGAAATAGAACATATTCTCGATTTTCAAGATCGGCGTAAATTCATTGTAGTTGGACCTTGTTCAATTCATGATCCTCAAGCAGCTATAGAATATGGACAAAAATTGCACGCTTTGGCAGAAAAAGTTCAGGATAAACTGCTGTTAATTATGCGGGTTTATTTTGAAAAACCGAGAACTACTGTTGGCTGGAAAGGATTAATTAATGATCCTGAAATGGACGATTCTTTTAATGTAGAAAAAGGAATATTGATTGCTAGAAACTTATTATTAAAGTTGACGGAATTAGGATTACCAACCGCCACAGAAGCACTTGATCCCATCATACCTCAGTATATCAGCGAATTGATATCTTGGTCAGCAATTGGCGCGAGAACAACTGAATCGCAAACACACAGAGAAATGGCCAGTGGTTTATCTATGCCGGTAGGATTTAAAAATGGTACTGACGGTAATATTCAAGTTGCTGTAAATGCCCTCAAATCAGCAAAAACACCCCATAATTTCCTGGGTATTAATCAAAAAGGACAAGTGAGCGTATTTCAAACTAGGGGAAATGCTCATGGCCATGTAATTTTGCGAGGTGGAAATGAGCCTAATTTTGAGGCAGAGAACATTAAACTAGTAGAAGAACAATTAAAAATTGCTGATTTATCACCAAGAATAGTAGTTGATTGTAGTCATGGTAATACCAACAAAGATTATAGATTACAATCCATAGTCTTTGAAAATATTATTCAGCAAATAATAGATGGCAATAATTCCATCGTCGGCATGATGCTAGAATCGAACTTGTACGAAGGTAGTCAACCGATAACCGGAAAACGAGAAGACTTGCAATATGGTGTTTCCGTAACAGATAAATGTATCAATTGGCAAGAAACAGAAAGAATTATTTTAGCTGCTCACGCTAAATTGGAGTAAATTTACAGCATTTTCATGTATTTACACCATAAATAGATATACCTCTTCCTTTGCGTCTTTGCTCCTTTGTATCTTTGCGCGAAATAAAAATAAGATGTAGTTGCGCTTCAATTCAAAGTGCAGCTACATGACAAATACAAATGGGATTGGTGCGGATCGAACGCACGGCCTAGCGCTTAGGAGGCGCTCGCTCTATCCAACTGAGCTACAACCCCAAAAATGACATAATAGCATTATTTCTAGTGAGACTGCCAGTAATTATCCCAATCATCACCACCAACTTCTAAACCGCAAAGATTACTACTTGCATTGAGGATAACTTGAGATTTGCCTCCATTAAATTCTCGCAATTCCAAATTTAATTCTCCCTGCATAGTATCTCGACAACAAAATGCTAATCCATTGGTTGTTGGTGCGCGGAGGGGTGTCCCTGGGAGTTGAGTAGTTCCTGTGAGTTCAACTTCGTAATTTAGGTTTTTGGCTTGCATTTGCCATCTACCCCAAGGGTGAATTTGCCATTTTACTTCTGAATTCCAGGGAACAAATTCATAAAATTTGCCTTGGTAGTGGATACCAATCATGGCGACTGATTCCATCCACCATAATACACCACGTTTGCCGCCACCTGCTGTTAAAGCTAAATCGGGTTGATTGATAAAAGAATTACAATTTAACCAAAACCATTTTTGCGGAAAAGCGCCACCCCAGTTTTTTTCCGCGTATGCTGGTGCATTGGTGAATTCATAAATTTTACCATGCCAATCTATCCAACCACTAGCTAAACCATGAGCCATTAAAATTTGCCATCCAGGTTCAAATATCTGCGAAAATGAGAGCCAACCAGCGGTTGATTGCTGAAGACTATTTTGATTTCCCCATGCGTATATGGGTTGAATTTCATACTCCCATCGGCAATAATTACCAGTGGCATGATCAGTGATTATACCTTGGTTTAAGGTGGCTGTCGCTTGATAACCTTCTTGAATATGGTGAGTAAATTCACGAGGAATAAGATACAGAGGTGAAACTTGTAAGTTGGTTTTTCCCCAATGTCCTAATTCCAAAATATCCCGACTTGCCCAAAATTTGTTGATATCAGGAAAAGTGCGACAAAGGTATTCATCATTTATACCCAGGATTTGGGCTGCTCCGCCACTGTAGGGCTGATTGCCTCTTGGGTCTTCGATGGAGTACATGAAGGCGATAGTTTGCCGAATTTCGGTCAGTGTTACCCGGTAATACCAGCCTTCAAAAAAGCGGCGATCGCTCCCATCCCAATGATAACCGCTATGGGGAGTTTGGGTGAAATCAAAGAAATTTTTGGGGATATTCAGCATGGATTGTGTTTTATTGTACTTCGTAAGGTTAAAATTTGAGCTTTTACTTAAAGGGAATATATGGATGTAAAAATGCAAGTTATTACCTTCTCAAGTATATTTATTTTTTGGTATTGGCAATGTGGAAACTTTGGACTAAAATGGGGTATCGGCTCAATAAATAGGGGCAACTACCTAATTCGGGAAAAATTTTACGCCATTTGAGGGTTGTCATTGAACGATTTACCCCGGATTATTGAGCGGATACAAAATGGGGCATCCACTGAATTTCACTACATATTCCGTATTTTAAGCTTCATCATCTGCAATTATTGAACAAGAAATGTAAACCAAAAATAAAAGTTAGCTCTTCTTACACATCACAAAAAGACATTTTACCAACCATCAACATTCCACATTCCCCGATGATACTTAATCCTATTTTCCAGACAACGTTTAAGTTGATACAGCAGATTGTAGATTAATGAGGTACAGGATATTAATTCAAAGCCAGACAGCAAGCTAGTTTTACTACTGACTCCTCAATTTTGCTGTAAGTCTCTGACTAACTCAATCTGATGCTGTTCCGCTTTCTAAGTAATTGGACAAAAATATTTACAGTCATTGCGAGCGAAGGGAAGCAATCACAACCCTTGCGATTGCTTCATTTCACCTCGTTCCATATGGCTAACGCCACGCTGCGCTAACGCAATGACATTGTGTAATTAATTCTGTCTCACTACTTATCACTGAGTCTAAACCCCCGTGGCTAGGAACTTCACAATTTGGTATGGGTTGTGATTAAGTATTTGATACCAAGTAGATGTATTTAAGATTCACTTGCTAGTTGTAAAATCTCGCAGTGTAGTAAGGTGCGTCCATTCGGGAAGATTTATGAAATACAGGGTTTGTTATTACACAATTGCATATCATCTGGATTAAGCTCTTTTCTTACCTTAAATGCAAAAAAGGTACTGATTCACAAATTCATGTTTTTACAAGCCAAGCTCTAAAAAAAATACTTATGCTAGAGATAGGATTTGAGACTAATAGGGGCAGTATTCAGTTAGTCAAACTCCCACGCTTTATCTCTCTATTTCTGATGATGGGAGATATTTTTGGCCTATTTGTCTGTTTAGGAATTAGTTCTGACGGGACTCTGGATCATCCATTGATGAGATTTGATCCATTTGTGTATGGATTCATAATACTGACTTTAACAGGAATGTATTTGTTAAATACATACCATCCAGAGAGAGAAATTACTGGATTACAAGCTCCGACTCGCATCCTGATCAGCAGTCTAATAGTTGCCATCATAACTTCCGTGTTAATTAATCTGTCGGGAAACTGGGAAGGTAATTCAGTAGGGATGCGGGGTATATTATTAGTTAGCCTGGGAATTTTTACTATCTGGGCAATGATCTTAAGAATATGGGCATTTAATTGGTGGCGATCGCAAGCTCAACAAAGTAGTTGGTTAATGCTAGGAGCCAACAATTATGCCATAAAATTTGCCCAAATGTTCTTAACCCAAAATCCATTGGGGCGATTAGTTATCCTGACGGAAACTGGTCAACATATCCCTGAATTAGCAGAAATCGAACCCCAATTAAGTCATGAAGGATCTCTCAATGACTTATCTTATTGGAGTCATCAACCCTTATCAGGAGTAGTAGTAGGAACTCAAAAAGGTCTCTCTGATCAACAAGTACAGGGTCTCATGCAACTCCGACTGAAAGGGATTCCCGTTTACCGTCTACCTGATATTTGGGAAACCCTATGCTACAAACTTCCCTCATCTCTACTCGAAGATGAGTGGTTTGCTTTCAGCAGTGGTTTTAACCTAGTATTTTGTGGTGACAGTCTCAAAATCAAAGGGGTTATGGATATAATCGTCACTTGTCTGTTGTCTCTGCTGGTGTCGCCACTCATAATATTTGTAGGACTGATCATCAAATTAGATAGTCCAGGACCAATTTTTTATAGCCAATTACGAACAGGATTGTATGGTAAACCATTTCGGGTTTACAAATTCCGTTCCATGTATCAGGACGCTGAGAAGAGGGGCGCACAATGGGCAAGTCAACGTGATTCACGCATTACCAGAGTAGGATATTGGCTACGAGTTCTGCGAATTGATGAACTCCCCCAAATTTGGAATGTGTTGTGTGGAGAAATGAGTCTGATTGGTCCACGTCCAGAAAGGCCAGAGTTTGATGTCAAGCTCAAAGAAGCAATTCCTTATTACGAAATGCGCTATTTAGTCAAACCAGGAATTACTGGTTGGGCGCAGGTGCTTTATCCCTACGGATCTTCTCTAGAAGATGCCTATGAAAAGCTATCTTACGACCTTTACTATATCAAGAACTATTCATTATGGTTGGACATAGTGATAGTCTTGAAAACCATCAGAGTTGTTTTATTAGGTAAAGGCAGATGAATCAAAAAGTCTTGGTAACTGGAGGTGCTGGCTATATTGGTTCGCACGTCGTGCGTCAACTAGGTGAGGCTGGCTATGATGTGGTTGTATATGATAATTGTTCTACAGGAGTAGCACAAGCTGTACTTTATGGTCAGCTAATTATTGGCGACTTAGGAGATATAGACCGCCTTTACCAAGTCTTTGGCAAACATCAATTTAGTGCGGTATTGCACTTCGCTGCCAGTCTAGTTGTACCAGAATCCGTTGCCCAACCCCTTGATTACTACGCCAACAACACCCGGAATACTCTGAACTTACTGCGTTGCTGTAGTATCATGGGGGTTAACCAGTTGATATTTTCCAGTACAGCCGCAGTTTACGGCGAACCCAGAGAAAATCCCGTCACAGAGCTTACTCCTACCCTGCCCATTAACCCCTACGGTCGCTCCAAACTGATGAGCGAATGGATGATTCAAGACTACGGAATGGCATCTCGGCTGCGGTATGTAATTCTCCGTTATTTTAACGTTGCGGGAGCAGACCCCGGCGGTAGAATCGGACAAAACTCAAGGAATGCAACTCATTTAATTGCCAGTGCTTGTAATGCAGCCCTGAAACGCCAAGCAGAATTCAAGATATTTGGCAATGATTTCCCCACCCCAGATGGGACAGGAATTAGAGACTATATCCATGTTGAAGATCTAGCCACATCCCATGTTGATGGGTTACGCTATCTAGGACGGGGTGGTGAAAGTCAAATTCTTAACTGTGGTTATGGCAAAGGTTACAGTGTCAGAGAAGTTGTGGAACGAGTTAAGGACATTTCTGGGGTAGATTTTCCTGTGATTGAAGTAGAGCGTCGGACTGGAGATCCAGCCTGTGTGACGGCTGATGCAGAAAAAATTAAACAGGTATTGAATTGGCAACCCAAGTATAATGACCTGGATAATATCATCTCCAGCTTTCTCGCCTGGGAAAAAGGTAAGCTGTGACAAAGCTATACTCAAAACGGCTTGATTGTTTGATTCTAAACGTAGGGGTAAAGCAAGAGCTTCATTGGTGTCAACTTAACGTAAAACCTCTATCCCGCAAAGAACTCAAGTCATATCATTCCCAGTCAGTGACTGGGAATGAATTCTAGAAGGCTCTGCCTTCAATAATGTTAGAGGCAGAGCCTCATCAACTGCATTCCTAGTCAGAGACTAGGAACGAGGTGTGGTAGGGATTTGAGCTTAAGTTGACACCAATGAAGCTCTTGCTTTACCCTTACACATCTGGGTTCTTTGTCATTTGGCAAAAGTTTAAATCTCACCCGTGTTTAGTATAAAATGATTAAATTTCCTGAGATGTAACCTAGAAAAGTCTTCGATTGATCAAATAGTGGGAAAAATTACTTACTTACTTAGTTTGGTACTATAAACGATAATCAAACTGCGTAACAAATAATCGCTATTTTACAAAATGCCAAAAGCCGGGGATGAGTGATTTTTGTTCAAACAGATGATCTACGACTTGTACAGCGCTTCCTACACTTAGTATGTTTTCTTAAATTAATTTATGTCCATTAACCAAGAAGACCAAGATTCCCCTATTGATATTCAACAATACTGGCTGATATTCAAAAGACGTTGGCTAGTAGCATCAATTGTCTTTGCCTCCGTCTTCGGAGTCACAGCCTTTGTCACTTATTTGACAAAACCAGTTTACGAGTCAGAAGGGAAATTGGTTTTCACTAAAAAAAGCGGGGCTTCATCACCCTCAAGTCTCTCTCAACAGATGGGAGAATTGGGCGCACTGACAAACCTTAGCAACCCAGTAGATACTGAATCTGAGATCATCCGCTCCTATCCCATCGTTATAAAAACTATTACCACACTAAAGTTGACAGATAATCAAGGCAAACAGCTTTCTTTGGAAGTTTTTCTCAAAAAACTGAAGCTGAAGACTGTCCGAGGAACAGATGTGATGCAGCTTTCTTACAGAAGTACAAATCCCCAGGAAGCAGCAGATGTGGTGAATTCCCTGATGAAATATTACTTAGAGAGTAATGTTCGCACTAACCGCACCGAAGCTAGGTCAGCGCGAGAATTTTTATCCAAGGAATTACCAGAAGTTGAACACCGAGTTACCAAAGCAGAAATGAACTTACGCCGGTTTAAGGAGAACAACCGAGTGGTGGCTCTGGATGTAGAAGCGAAAACTGGTTTGGAATCCCTGGGAAAGCTGAATGAAGCAATTACCCAGAGTCAAGGGGAATTGGCGGCGGTCTTGACTCGTTCCGTAGCTTTACAGAATGAAATGAAACTGGGTACACAACAGGCTGTGGATCTCAGTACCTTGAGTCAATCCCCCGGTGTACAACAAGTCCTCACAGAATACCAGAAAACCCAATCTGAACTAGCAGTGGCGCGAAGTCTTTATACTGGTGATAATCCAAAGGTCGTGGATTTAGTCATGAAAGAGGCATCTCTGAAAAACGTACTAGAACAGCGAGTCAGCCAGACCGTTGGTAGTTCCGAGTTCCTATCCAAACAGAATTTGCAGATAGGAGAACTTAAACAGGCATTAACTCAAGACCTTGTCAAATCAGAAGTAGAAAGGTTAGCATTAACAAAACAAATAGAGGAATTGCAAAGGATATTTATAGTTAACAGAAGACGTTTGGATAGCTTACCTCGACTGGAACAACAACAACAACAGCTACAGCGACAGTTAACTGTTGCACAAATCACCTATCAAGAATTTCTGAAGCAATTCCAGTTGGTTCAGGTTTTAGAGAATCAGAATGTAGGTAATTCGCGGATCATTTCTGGAGCTTTAGTTCCTGAACGTCCCATTTCTCCTAAGATTCCCCTCAACCTAGCACTAGGCGGATTTTTGGGAGTTATTTTAAGCGCAGGAACGGCGCTACTGTTGGAATCCATGAATCAATCCCTCAAAAATATTGAAGAAGCCAATCGGCTGTTGGGCTTTCCTTTGCTGGGAACGATTCCCCAATATGGGGAAAAAAATCCGAAAAATCGGCAGGAAGGTCGGCAAGAGTTGCCATTATTGGATGACCCCTATTCACCAGTCAGTACGTCTTTTGAAATGCTCCAGACTAACCTGGGGTTCACTTGCTCTGACAAAGAATTGCGGGTAATTTTGGTGACTAGTGCAACCCCAGGAGAGGGTAAATCTTTTGTGGCGGCAAATCTGGCTCTAGCAGCAGCTTATGTAGGAAGACGAGTCCTGTTAGTGGATGCTGATATGCGCCGTCCCCGTCAGCACCGGATTTGGGAAATGCACAATTTGCTGGGATTAAGCAATATCTTGGCCGGTCAGACGCAGTTAGAAAATGCTGTCCAGGAAGTATCCCCCCTGGTGAATATGTTACC
>JBAXRM010000161.1:0-10527 GCA_037131225.1 Nostocales cyanobacterium ELA583
CGCTTAAACCTGATGACTAGCTTCACGGGATTGCAAGCGCATAACTTTTTAGGTGGTGTAGATGGTACTATAAACCCTCTTAAGGTAATAGTTTAACCAAATATGAAACCCTCTTGTAAACCTCTCCCCGCACCCCTCCCTGACCCTCTCCTACAAGAGAGGGAAAAGGAGCAGATTTTATGATTGGAGAGGCTTTGAACTTGGTTGTTTGTATGATAAAAAAGTCCAGCTTCTAGCCATTTTGAGTATAACTAACTCAACTTCAACTATAAACCCTCTTAGGGTAATTGGAACTTGACACGAAACAAAAAACTAAAAAATCATCAACTTATTCTCAATTTTCAGATTTTGATAACCTGGTTAATCAAAATATTGAAATACCATTTTAATAGGTGGTTAATTCATTAGTATCACTGATAAAAATTATTGGTAATGTCTCCGAGTTGCTAATGATAACTATGTTAACGCTTATTTTATTAAACATTCCTTCTTCCTTCTTCCTTCGTGTACTTCGCTCCTTCGTGGTTCATTTAATCCATATTCTGCAAACAAAGACAGGATAACCGAAAAATTAGTAATAATGGGGGTAACTATTTAACCTACTTATGGTGATATTGCGAAAAAGCAATTAACTATTAGATCCTCAAAGATGTAAAATTTTGGTTAAGTTAAACGAGAATTTCGAGTTTTTTCCGATTTTATTAAGGTACTCAGCATGACAGTAGTTACATCAAAAGCAGCTTCCGCAGTTCCAAATTTTTGTGAGGGTATTCAATATTTTGGGGAAGCATTGCCAGATTTTGAAACTTATGGGGCAACACCAGCGATCGCATCTGGTAATATATCTATAACAAATCCTAACGATCCAACAGCAGTATATCAAACCTTACTCGCGGCTGATGCCCTGCGCTACCTCACCCTCCACGTCAGTGCTAGTAAGGCTTCTGGGCATCCCGGCGGTTTTGCCAGCCAAGCGGAAGCTTATGCAGCTTTGGTCATGCTGGGACATAAAAACATTATCACCGAAGTTGGACACCATGCCCCCGGTTTCTATAGTGCCATGTTCCTAGACAGGTCACTAGAAGACATGGATATCTTCACTGTAAAACAATTAGGCGATCGCTTTCGAGAAAAGCATGGATTATTAGGACACCTTTCCGGCTACATTCCCGGTATTCTCGCACCGGCTGGCCCCCTGGGACAAGGACAACATTTCGCTATGGCCGCAGCCCTGTTGCACCGTGATAAACTCTTCCCCTTCACCCTGGGAGACGGGGGACTGGGTGAACCCTATATCATGAGTGCAATGGCACATTTTAACACCGCTTACCCCACTGTTACCAACTTCTTGCCCATATTAGTGTGGAACGGTTACAGCCAAGAACACCACAGCATGGTATCTCTGAAAACCAACGAAGAGATGATTGCATTCTGGAAAGGTAACGGTTTTGCGGAAGTCGTGTTAGTAAATGCCAAAGATTTTGACGACCAAAATCAAACTGGTGATTATGTTGATAGTACTGCATTTTCTTTTGAGAAGCGCCTAGAATTTACCAAAGCGGTATTAGTAGGTATGGATAAAGCTGCCCGTTCAGCACTCGGCGGTAAATTGACCGTATTTATTATCAAACAACTCAAAGGGGCAGGGGTTCACGCCTTGGGGGCAAAATCCCACAACCTCTATCCTAAAGATACATTAGACGCGCCCCATATCGTTGCAGCTTTACAAAAACGGGCATTATCAGCCCCAGCATGGCAAATTGTGCGGACAAATGCGGAACGGGCTGGAGGTGGTCCGGCTGCGAAAACTGTAGTCACAGAATTTGAATTACCCTTAGTAGAAATTGGCGAATTACCATTAACAGAATATCAAGTTGGGGCAGTTCCCCAAGTTTCTACAACTGTCATGGGTAAGCTGGTGGGAGTAGTAGGAAATAAAGATAAAAACTTCCTTGTGACTAACGCCGATGGTAACGCCGCTTCAGGAATTGGTAATATTAATGAAGCATTAAAAATCATTCACCCGACCACCGATGACACCTATCATCAAGCCCCAGGAGGTCAAGTTTACGAACCTCTGAGCGAAGATGCTTGTGCTGGTTTAGCGGCTGGTTTATCCTTAATGGGGGCGAGAACTTTGTGGTGTTCTTATGAATCTTTTGCTATCAATGGTTTACCAATTTGGCAAACTGTCACCCAAGCAATGGCAGAATTACGCCGCAAAACACCGTCAACAATTACATTATTTACAGCCGGGGCTTTAGAACAAGGACGCAACGGTTGGACTCACCAAAGACCAGAAATAGAAGCTTATTTTGCATCTTTGATGAGAACCGGAAATGTCTTCCCATTATTTCCCCCTGATGCTAACAGTATTCAAGTCTGTTATGACTGGGCTTTGCAAACAAAAAATAAGGGCATTGTGATTACTGCTAGTAAGTCTCCATTGCCAATTCGTAGCACCTTTGCCCAAACTGAAAAAGGCTTAATTGATGGTGCGGTGTTATTACATGAAGTGGCTGGTGGGAAGACTGTTGTATTTGCTGTAATTGGCGATTTGACTTTAATTCCTGTGTTTGAAGCGGCGGCTTTTTTAGAAACTGAAGGTATTGGTGTGAAGATTGTTTCTATTATCAATCCTCGTCGTTTATATCGTCCTCATGATACTGCTTGGGATACTTGTTCTGAACCTGATAACGGTTTTTTCAGTGATGCCGATTTTGAGCAATTGTTTGGTGGAGATGCCTTAATTGGTGTGACAGGTGGCGCTGCGGCGATGTTAGAACCTATCATGTTACGCAGTAATTCTCAGCGTGATTCTTTTGCCTGGAAGCGTGGGGAAACTACCGCAAGTGCGGGTGAGTTGATGGCGTTTAATGGTTTGACTGCGGAAGCTTTGACTAAGCGGGCTATTGAGTTGGTGCATTAATTAGAACGCAGATGTACGCAGATTAACGCGGATGTTTTGGCGTTGGGTTGCGTACATTTGCCGTTTTTAGTCAAAAATTATTTCTGTATTCATTAATTTAGGTGTTTAGCTATAATCAGAAATTATGCTAAAATTGTAGGATAAATTTCTATTAACTGTTATGAGAATACTTGCTAAAGATTTTGACAATAGAATAAAAGCACATAATATTTTAATGGAAATTCCTATTTCCGACTATTTAGGAATAGCTAAAATTATTAGTAAAAACAATTCATTCCAAAGAAAAAGATTAAAATCATACTCATCAATATATAACCTTCTTAAAGAAGACTTAAAAGTAGGATGTACGATACCTCCTATAGTTTTAGCTCTTAGCAATGAGAGCTTAGAGCATATAAATGTTGATGAACTAGATGATGGTACAATTACTAATTATATCAATTCTTATAAAGATAAATTAATAATACTGGATGGACTACAAAGAACTTACTCGTTAATTGATGTAGATAAAGAGTTACAAGATGAAAATAATAGTGATAGACTAATAAATTTTCATGGACATAAATTAAGATTTGAAATTTATTTAGGTATTAATAAAATAGGTATTTTGTATAGAATGTTAACCTTAAATACAGGTCAATCACCCATGTCTGTGAGACATCAAATAGAAATATTATATTCAAATTATCTTGATGAAAATATTTCTTCAGAAATACGGTTACTTAAAGAAGTTGAGGAAACAACTCCACATCGAATTGGAGAATATAGATTCAATGATGTTATAGATGGTTTTACTTCTTATATTCTCAGAGATGAGTCGAGTTTAGACAGAAGAGATTTACTTGAAAGTATCAAAAGTTTAGAAAAGCTGGCACTGGAAAATCAAGATAAGGATATATTTAAAAAATACTTGATAACATATAATGATATAGTAAAAAAAATCCAAGAATTAGCAGGTAATTGGAAATTTGATGAGCAAGAAATTACATTATTAGGTAAACCTTTTGGTTCTAGCGTAGATAAAATTTTTACGAAATCACAAGTAATGACAGGTTTCGGTGCTGCTGTAGGATTTTTGAAAGATAAACATCTGATTGATTCATTTGATAATGTAAAGGATAGCATTACCGATATTAAACTTACCAACAACGATCCAAATTTTCTTGACGAATTAATTTTAAAATTAGACGATATCAGTAAAACTGCTAGAAAAATTGGTAATTCTCAAAGAATGTATTTTTACTACTTCTTTAGAGAACTATTTAACAGTGAAAGTGATTCATATTTATCAATAGATAAATCAATAGAATCCAGTTTTAAAAAATATAGATTAAATGAACTATAAATTAAATGAGTAATTTTTGTATATGCCACTTGAAATAAAAAATGAACTTTCCGAAATTGAATATTCTTTGACAGAAGTTGTACCAAATATAAATGATGAGCAAACTTACTTTGAACTTTCGGATGTACAAAATAGTATTAAAATATATATTGATTATGTTTTAACTCCCCATATGGATTATAAACTTGAAGATTATTCATTATTTATATTGAAATCATTTGAATTAAATAGAGAAAATGATATTTTTCAAGTTTATGAAAAAGTAGCTGATTTGAGAATTGGTTGGATATTTCCTATTCAAGCACTTGTATCTAATAAACATGGATGTGCAGAGAATGAGCATTTTTTAAAATATGCCTATGTTGCGTTTTACAAACTATTACTTAATCAAGAAGATTATAGTCATTTTACTCCCTCTATGGAACAAATAGAAGATTATAAATTAACAGATTTTTACGGAGATAATATTATCATATTAATTTTATTTAAAACTAATATTGAGAAAATAGCTAATTTTAATATAGATAATTACCTCACTTCTTTATATTCATACAGTTATTATTACTGTCAACCAACTGAAAATATAAAAGAAATTAAAAACTGTCAACCAACGGAAGATTTAAAAGAAATTAAAAATAGAGCTAATTTAGAATCTTCTGGTAAGACTAGACTTATACTTCAACAAAATTCGCAATATTTACAAAAAGAACCTTATATTGATAGACTTTTTAAAAGTTTATTGAAAACAGAAGAACATCATTTAGTTAGATTTTATCTTCTTTACCAAGTCATTGAACTCATGATACAGATAGTTTTTGAAAGAAAAATCTCAGATGAAATCAATAACTTCAATAATAATGCAGATAAAAACATACGTAAACTTAAGGAGAAAATAGACAATATTTCTACAGAAAAGAAAAGAGTATCCATATTAATCAATGATGATGTAAAAATTAATAATCCAAATTTACTTACATCCTGTAATGAATTAATTAAATTATTTAATGATGATGATAGCAATGAAAAAGATGATAGTAACAAAAAACAGGACTTGGGTGGTGCTTTATATGATGTTAGATGTTTGATTGTTCATCAATTTAGAAAGCTCCCGGAGAAGATTTTAGAAGAAAAACTTCGAGAAATTAATAAAGAATTTGAAAATATTGTAATTAAAATAATCTTAGATTATAAATAAATGAGCAAGTAAGTTGGGTTGAAAAAAACCTCAATAATAAACAGCAACATAACTCACCATACCCTGTATCTGTTTACATTATTTCACCTAACCATTACTAGGGATTAATAGAGTGATCGCACCTGAAAAGCCTACCCTGTATCTGTTTACATTATCTCACTCAAGCATTACTAGGGATTAGTAGAGCGATCGCACCTGAAAACCTTACCCTGTATCTGTTTACATTATTTCACTCAAGCATTACTAGGGATTAGTAGAGCGATCGCACCTGAAAACCTTATCCTGTATCTGTTTACGTTATCTCACTCAAGCATTACTAGGGATGTTTAGGGCGATCGCACCTGAAAAGCTTACCCTGTATCTGTTTATGTTATCTCACTCAAGCATTACTAGGGATTAGTAGAGCGATCGCACCTGAAAACCTTACCCTGTATATGTTTACATTATCTTACTCAATCATTACTAGGGATTAGTGGAGCGATAGCGAAGCGCTGCTGCAAGCAGTTCGCACCTGAAAACCTTACCCTGTATATGTTTACATTATCTCACTCAAGCATTACTGGGGATTAGTGGAGCGATAGCGAAGCGCTGCTGCAAGCAGTTCGCAGCTATCATGTAAATAAGAGAAGACAATAGAACCATCACAGATACACCACCGAAACATTAACCTCACCTGATAATTATCACCCGAAGTAAATTAACATAATGAATGATAGAATTAACAGCAAAGTAATGATTCAATTACAACAATTGCAAGAACAGGTATTAAAATTACCAATCAAAGAACGCTGGAATCTTGTGCAAACCGTACTAGCATCAATTCAACAAGAAACCCTATCTTCTATTTCTCCTCAACCCACCCTAGAAACATTATCTGAACTTGACCCCTGGACACAAAGCCTAATAGGTGTAATTAGCTTAGAATCAGAAAATCCAGAAGAAAGTTATGTTAATTACCTAGAGGAGAAATATAATTGAAACAGATATTATTTGACAGCGATGTTTTACTGGATATTTTAGCACAGCGTCAACCGTTTGTTGTTGCCTCAGCACAAGCATTAAATACAGTCGTGAAAAAACAGGTGCAAGGCTTTGTTTCAGGACACGCTGTCACCAATATTTTCTATATTTTACGCCGCCAAATTGGTAGCGAAGCAGCACGTAAATTAATAGAAAACTTATTACAACATATTCAAATTGCCAGCGTTACAGATGAAGTAATTCATCAAGCTTTAAAAAGTCCAATTAAAGATTTTGAAGATGCAGTGACAAGTGCCGCAGCAATGTCAGCAGGTTTAGAAATAATAGTAACACGAAATAAAGCCGATTTTGTACAGTCTTCAATACCAGCAATGTTGCCAGAAGAGTTATTGAAAATGCTTTGAAAAGTAGGTTAGGTTGACGTAATGAAACCCAACAATACCACCATTAATAACACTAAATTACAGCCCAAAAACCCTGTATCTGTTTACGTTATCTCACTCAAGTATTACTGGGGATTAGTAGAGCGATAGCGAAGCGCTGCTGCAAGCAGTTCGCACCTGAAAACCTTACTCTGCATCTGTTTACATTATCTCACTCAACCATTACTAGGGATTAATGGAGCGATAGCGAAGCGCTGCTGCAAGCAGTTCGCACCTGAAAAGCTTACCCTGTATCTGTTTACATTATCTCACTTAACCATTACTAGGGATGTTTAGGGCGATAGCGAAGCGCTGCTGCAAGCAGATCGCAGTCATGGCAGAAAATGACAAAACCTGCCATACTATAGAAAAGAAAATTCAGCGAAGTCACATTATGAAAAGTATGAATATTTCCTTACCTGACACCATGCGCGATTATATAGAAGAACAGGTAGCGCAAGGTGGTTACAGCAGCGTTAGTGAATATTTTCGGGAATTAGTGCGACAAGACCAAAAACACAGAGCAAATGAACGACTACAAACCATGCTTTTAGAAGGATTAAACTCAGGAAATGCAACAGAAATGACTGCACAAGATTGGGAAGATATTCGTCAAGCAGTTCGTGAAAAAACTAACAAACGTCAAAGTGCAATTTAGCCATGATGTTTGCAATTAAAAAAAGACCTCAAGTTATCCGCGACTTGATAGATTTAGCGACCTACATAGCAGAAGATAGTTTAGACGTTTCCGACCGCTTTTTAATAGCAGCAGAAACAACATTTAAACAATTAGCTAAAACTCCAGCTATGGGGAAATTGACAGATTTTCCCCATCCCAATTTAGCAGATATTCGACAACAATCAATTAAAGGATTTAGAAAATATCTGATTTTTTATCGTATCACTGAATCAGAAATTGATATTTTGCGAGTTATTCATGGTGCAAGAGACATTGCAACAATATTAGATGAGGATTTAGAAATATGAGTAATTAGGTTGGGTTGACGCAAATAAACCCGACAAAACCCACTATTAATAACACTAAATCGCACCTGAAAACCTTACCCTGTATCTGTTTACGTTATCTCACTCAAGCATTACTAGGGATTAATGGGGCGATAGCGAAGCGTGCTGCAAGCAGTTCGCACATGAAAACCTTACCCTGTATCTGTTTACATTATCTCACTCAAGCATTACTAGGGATTAGTAGAGCGATAGCGAAGCGCTGCTGCAAGCAGTTCGCTGTGATCAATTTCAGTATTAATTATGTCATAAGATAGATGCGTTAAAGATGAGTATATAACTTAGAGTTACGGAAATTTGAAATATTTATTTTAGAGACTTGACAAACCTGTAAATCTTAGATAATATGAATGTGTAAACCTTGGGTACTCCTTGGAACAAAGAGTTAGATACGGCCTTCAAAACGTGAACGAGCGAGAATTAGGCTTGATCACAATTTAGAGTTCCCGACCCCAAGGTAAGAATTTATTAAACTAAATAACCGCTTTTAAAGTTATAGGATAATTGTAGTCCGTGCTGCGGCGATGCTAGAACCGATCATGTTACGCAGTAATTCTCAGCGTGATTCTTTCGCCTGGAAGCGTGGGGAAACTACCGTCAGTGCGGGTGAGTTGATGGCGTTTACATTATTTTACTCAACTATTACTGGGAATTAGTGGGGCGATTCGCAGTCCGAAAACCTTACCCTGTATATGTTCACATTATCTCACTCAAGCATTACTAGGGATTAGTGGAGCGATAGCGAAGCGCTGCTGCAAGCAGATCGTGTAAATATTCACCTCACCACCCGAACTAAATCAAATCCTCAAACAACTAGCCAAGAAAATTAGATATATTAATAATCAGCACACAAATATACAAACCCCTCCTGTATGAAATTTCAAGTAATATTCACCTATGATTCAGAATATCTAGGTTACGTTGCTGAAGTACCAGAACTTCCTGGTTGTGTCAGTCAAGGTACAAACTTAGATGAAGCAATTGAAAATATCAAAGATGCTATCAAAGGCTATCTTCACGTATTAGAAAAACATGGTAAACCCTATGTAACCAAAGAATCTCAATCTTTTGTAGGGGAAGTAGTAGTATAAATGGGACGTTTATCAAATATTTCCGGTAAACAAACAGTCAAAATCTTTGAAAAATTTGGCTATGCTGTAGATCATCAAACCGGAAGTCATATCATACTTTGGCACGAATCAAAACCCATTTTATCAGTTCCCAATCATAAAGAACTAGCACCAGGGTTACTCAGAAGTTTAATTAGACAAGCAGGAATTACCGTAGATGAATTTTTAGAAAATAAGTAATATTTTCAGTGGGTTAATAACAAAATAACCCACTATTAATAACGCACTTATTAAAACTCAAAAACCCTGTATCTGTTTGCATTATCTCACTCAACCATTACCATTACCAGGGATTACGGGGGCGATAGCGAAGCGCTGCTGCAAGCAGTTCGCACCTGAAAAGCTTTCCCTGTATCTGTTCACATTATCTCACTCAAGCGTTACTAGGGATTAGTAGAGCGATAGCGAAGCGCTGCTGCAAGCAGTTCGCACCTGAAAACCCTACCCTGGATCTGTTTACATTATCTCACCCAACCATTACTAGGGATTACTAGAGCGAATTATCACCTGAATTAAATCTTATAAACGCCTTTCCCATTGTTACGGATCACGTTTAACATGAAAACAACCAATACAGCGGTTTCCGCTCCTAT
The DNA here is from genome assembly GCA_037131225.1 of Nostocales cyanobacterium ELA583. Taxonomy (GTDB): domain Bacteria; phylum Cyanobacteriota; class Cyanobacteriia; order Cyanobacteriales; family Nostocaceae; genus Dolichospermum. The sequence continues at coordinate 9,619 of JBAXRM010000161.1, forward strand.
GAGGTACATCTTAGCCCCCTCATCGCTTGCGGGGAGGGGGTTGGGGGTGGGGTTTTTGTACCTCATAACACCGGGAAGTGCTGTAAGAGAAATTGTTTCATCTATAATAATGTAAAGTAATCCATAAGGAAACTTACGAATTAACTTTTTTCTAACTTGTTCGTGAACAATTGGACAAGCAAAAGGATTACGTTGAATAGTTGAAAAACTAGCATCAACAACACGAATAAATTCAGAACCTAATCCAACAGTATGCTGTTCATACCAATTATAAGCATCCTCTAAATCAAGTTCTGCTTCTGGTGTAATGAAAATTTTGTAAGTCATATATTAACTAACGATTAAATTTTTGTTTCACTTCCTCCCAGCTAGAAACTTGATGAGGATTTTGATAATAAAGTTCTAAACGTCTCTCCAATTCCTGTTTTTGAGCATCACTAATAGTTACATTATCAGCATCTACAGTGATACTATCCCAAATATCTTGGACTAATTGGATTCTTTCCGCAATAGTTAATTGTAAAATGTTTTGAGGTAGTAAGTTCTCCATGAATCTTCCCATTTGAGTAGACAATATTTTTATTTTAACTCATCATTAGCAACTAGGCAGGGGAAACGCAAAATTCAATGATACTCAGCATACAACATAACCCACCATTAATAATACTAAATTAGAACCCAAAAACCCTGTATCTGTTCACATTATCTCACTTAAGCATTACTAGGATTACTAGAGCGATAGCGTTCGCGAAGCGTCCCGGAGGGAACTAGCACTGCTGCAAGCAGTTCGCACCTGAAAAGCTTACCCTGTATCTGTTTACATTATCTCACTCAACCATTACTAGGGATTACTGGAGCGATAGCGTTCGCGAAGCGTCCCGGAGGGAACTAGCGCTGCTGCAAGCAGTT
>JBAXRM010000162.1:0-10494 GCA_037131225.1 Nostocales cyanobacterium ELA583
AGCTTTTGGACGATTGAGAATGGTTCATTAACTTACGCCGCAGTGTACTAGCTACCTTGGGAATGGAGGCTTTACATCTGTCCGTTGGCTGATTTTCACTAGATAGGGATTCCCCCTGAGCGCAAACCACCCTGAGAAGGTGATCAATTGGTGACACCAAGTAGGTAGAATATTAGCGCAGTCTTATAAAATAGGTGTAGCCAGCACGTGAAGATATTTGTATATCACACTCCCGAATTAACCCCAACTGATACAGTTCCAGAATGTGCGATCGCCGTTGATGTTTTGCGTGCAACTAGCACCATGGCCACAGTCTTAGCTGCTGGAGGTGAAGCTGTGCAAGTTTTCAGCGATTTAGATCAACTGATAACAGTGAGTGAACAATGGCCTCCAGAAAAACGACTCAGGGCTGGAGAACGGGGTGGCGCTAAAGTAGCTGGTTTTGAGTTGGGTAACTCACCCTTAGATTGCACAGCAGAATTAGTTGCCGGAAAACGGTTATTTATTAGTACCACCAATGGTACTCGTGCTTTACAACGGATACAAAATGCCCCCATTGTCCTCGCAGCAGCTTTGATTAATCGGGCAGCAGTAGTTAAATTTCTATTAGAAAAACAACCGGAAACAGTCTGGATTGTTGGTTCTGGCTGGGAAGGTAGTTATTCTTTAGAGGATACAGTGTGTGCAGGAGCGATCGCCCATAGTATTTGGCAACAAACAAATTGTTCCCTAGAAGAAATCAGTGGTAATGATGAATTGATTGCGGCGATCGCTCTTTATTCCCAATGGCAAAATGACTTATTAGGACTACTCCATCAAGCTAGTCATGGTCAGAGATTATTACGTTTAGAATGTTTAGAAGACCTAAAATATTGTTCCCAAACTGATACTTTAGACATTTTACCAATTCAGAAAGAACTAGGAGTATTAAAAAGTCAAAATAACTAATAGGAATCAGGAGTCAGGAGTCAGGAGTCAGGAGAAAGAAAGAAGAAAGAAGAACATTTCTTTACCTCTCTTCTCCATTAGATCAAACATAATAATCTGGAATATTTCATCCTGTTAATCCTTTAATCCTGGACATCCTGATATGGCTTGCGCCACGCTACGCTATCAGACAATTATCTGCATTTTTTTCATCCTGTTAATCCTAAAATCCTGGACATCCTGATTCAGACAACGAGACACCCAACCACCCGGCAAAGTTCTCCATTTCTGTATCAGAAGGATTTTCCACAGCTTTAAGTTGATACTTACCGGAAATTGGTGCAGCTAGAGTCACAGAATAAGTCCGCAATTCATCTTGATGAAAGACAGTAACTTGGATAGAATCATTTACTTGATAATCCTTCAAGCGCTCATTTAACTGATTTCCTACCTTAATTCCATCAATAGCTAATAACTCATTTCCTGCATCAATACCCGCCTTTTGTGCAGGTGAGTCCGCTTCCACAAATTTAATTATCTCTCGCCCATTTTCAGTATTTATCCTTACACCTAAATAAGGTTCTTCATTCTTTTCTGCAACTAATTGCAAACCAAAAGGTTGTAAATACTGGTTAAATGGTAAATCTTCCAAACCATGAAGATAGCGTTTAAAGAAATCTCCTAAATCCATACCTGCTACAGACTCAATTACACCCTCCAACTGTTCTGGAGTATAACCAATTTCGGCTTTTCCAAACTGCTCCCACATTTGCCGCATTACATCATCTAAAGAACGCTGATTTTGATGATGAACGCGGATTAACAAATCTAACAAAAGTGACACCATTTCCCCTTTTAAATAATAGGAAATTTGCGAATTACCACTATTAGCATCTGGACGATAAAGTTTAATCCAAGCATCAAAACTAGACTCTGATAAAGGTTGTACCTTTCGTCCAGGAGTCAGCAAATATCTAGTAATTTCCTTACTCAAATAGTTTAAATATGCCTTAGCATTATAAATATTTGCCCGGAGAGGAATGATTAAATCATAATAACTGGTTGTTCCCTCACAAAACCATAAAGATGGTGTATAGTTTTCCTGATCATAATCAAACACTTCTAACCCTTGAGGACGAATTCTTTTAACATTCCATAAATGAAAGAATTCATGGGCAACTAATTGTAAAAATAGCTCATATTTATCTTGAGTCCGAAATCCAAATCTTTGATAAATTAAAGAACAAGAATTTTTATGTTCTAAACCACCAAAACCTTGCTGATATAAATGCAGGAAAAACACATATCTATCATAAGGTAAACCACCAAACATTTGTGATTCTACTTTAATGATTTTTTGGCAATCAGCAATCATTTGTTGCGGTTGAAAATTTCCTTTTCCCCAAACTGCTAATTCATGAGGTTTACCCAAAACTTCAAACTTATATAATTGATGAAAACCAATTTCAAAAGGACTATCAACTAAGGTATCAAAATCTTTTGCTAAAAAAGTATTTGTTGTTTCTGCAACTGTTGGTAAATCAGTCGTTATTTGCCATTTAGTGTTGGCTGGAATCACTGTAATCTGCATGGGTAAATTTTCCCACCCAGGGATTCTCAAAAACAATGCTGCACCATTAAAATAACCATGAGTAGCATCTAAATGATTTGTTCTTACTGTTAATTCATTAGCAAATACATGATAATGAATAGTTACCTCTGAAATATTGCCTTTTTCTACTTGCCAATGATTTTTACTAATTTTATGCCAAGATAAAGGTTCATTCTCAGCAAAAGCCGCAAAATCTTGTAAATGTCTCTCATATTCCCGCACCAAATATGAACCAGGAGTCCACACTGGCATTTTTAAATCGAGAACTGTTGATGGATAGTTGACAATGTGTAAAGTCACCTCAAACAGATGGATTTCTGGTTGAGACATTCCCACTAAGTAATGAATTTGGGGAGAAAGTTCTGAAACTTGAGAATTTAGACGTGGTGCTGTTGCTTCAGTCATTTTTTGTTGAGTTTTTAGTTACTTATTTTAATCTATAGTTAACAGTCCATCTTTAATCGTCAAGTAGAGTCATACATAGCGAAAATTAGGAATCAAACTAAAACCTGATTACCCATTACCTACTCCCTTCCCAGGATAAGATGAACCATCTTCTTCCTTCTTCCTTCGCGTTCTATTCCTTCGGAACGCTCCGCGAACGCGCCTTCGTGGTTCATTTAATCTATATTCTTCTAGTGGGAAAGGAGTATTCCCTTTATTACGAAATAAGAAGCTAGGTGAAAAACATGATAATTTCTGATCTAAGCTAGGAAAGCAATTACACCGAATTCACCAAGGAGAACCCAGTGGCAATGGAATCAAATGTACTAACAGGCACAACTGTAGATAACCAAGATATAAGTGAATACGTTGCTCATCTACAACTGCACATGACATTACAATCTCGTAATTTGGTTCCCAACTTCCAACAAACAATACAAGATAGTCGTCAACAATTACTTCATCAAACCCAAGCCGACTTTGAAAAATTCGCTTCTCGCCAAGGTTTATAACCTTAAACGCATTTTTACTAGAATTAACATAGAATAGAAGCAGATATTGTGGTTTTTACCCCAAGGGTATACTCACGGTTTCTGCTTTTGATATTTTTTTACGTATTTAGTTAAGAAAATCACTCTTTGGGAACAAGACCTAAGAGCAAGAGACTGTTAGAATAATTGCAGCATTACATCAATACTCATATTTTGTAAAGGTTAAATGGCGGCTTGAATCAACATGACTTCACTACTCCCTCGAAACCTCAGCGTTGTTATCCGGCCAGTCCAACATAGAGATTTGGACGGAATTGACCGCTTAACTCAAGAATCATTGTCCCATCTTTCTCCCCAAGAAGCTGGTGCAGCCATGCGGCAAATGCAATGGCTACGACACTGGTATGGGTTACTCAAATTCTTAAGTTGGTTTCCCAACCCCTTACAGTACCGCTTCTGGGGCTATGTTGCCGAGCAAGGGCGGATACTACTGGGAATGATTCAAGTATCGCCCTTTAACCGGACTCGCAGCACTTGGCGAATTGACCGGGTAATGTTAGCAGGGACTGGCGACAAAATGGGGGTAGGTTCACAACTCCTGCGCCATTGCTTTGAATCAATTTTAGAAGCACGGACGTGGATATTAGAAGTTAATATCAATGACGTTGATGCCTTAGCACTATATCGCCACAATGGATTTCAACGGCTGGCAGAAATGACATACTGGGAAATTAGTCCCCAGCTATTAGCAGAATTAATCCAAACTGAGCCAGATTTACCCAACTTATTACCAGTCAGTAATGCTGATGCCCCACTGCTATATCAACTAGATACAGCAGCAATGCCACCTTTGGTAAGGCAAGTATTTGATCGTCATACCCACGACTTTAAAACCACTTTGTTCGGGGCTATTGGTGACGCGCTCAAGCAGTGGATGACAAAAACAGAAGTTGTGAGTGGTTATGTCTTTGAACCCCAGCGCAAAGCAGCCATTGGTTATTTTCAGGTGCAACTTGATCGCACAGGCACAAATCCCCATATAGCTACACTGACGGTTCATCCAGCTTATACTTGGTTATACCCAGAACTATTGTCTCAATTAGCTCGGATTGCCCAAGATTTTCCCCAACAAGGGTTACAATTAGCCTCTTCAGACTATCAACCAGAAAGAGAAGAATATTTAGAACGCATTGGGGCTAAACGCAGAGAACATACATTGATTATGTCTCGTTCAGTCTGGCATAAACTGCGAGAATCAAAATTTGTCTCCTTAGAGGGGATTCAGTGGCAAGAAATGTTACAAGGGTTGCAACCAACCCGTAAGCCTATACCTGGGGGGATGTCATGGCTGCCGCAACCACAGCAGGTACAGCCAGAAAGAGCTATACCAGTGCAGTCGGAAATTGTGGCTTTTTCTCATCAAAACTCGAATATAATAGATACACCTTGCCCATTAGATTCAGCCACAGATCCAACCCAGGAGCAACAAGAGTGATCTCTCAACAGCAATCAAAATCATTTATCTCCGCTTTAGGTGTGGATGTTGGTAGTAAACGCATCGGTTTGGCGGGGTGTGATGGTACTGGTTTGATTGCTACGGGTATCACTACGATTGAGCGTAAATCTTTTGCGGAAGATGTGGAGAAAATCCAGCAAATAGTCAATGAGCGAAAAGTGCAACTTCTCGTTGTTGGTTTACCTTATTCTATGGACGGTACTATAGGGTTTCAAGCCCGTCATGTCCAAAAATTTGCGGCTAGACTGGCGGACGCGCTCAAACTTCCTTTAGAATATATTGATGAAAGATTAACTTCTTATCAAGCAGAACAACTGCTAATAGCTGAAAATCGTTCCCCGTCTAGGAATAAGGGCTTAATTGATCGTAAGGCTGCTGCATTGATTTTACAACAATGGTTGGATGCTAGGCGCAGTTCGTTACAGAGATCAGTAACATTTACTGACGAGTGATCTCTTTTAACATGGTATTCTAAAAACTATTACTTGTATCTCTCGATTTATGGTTGACATCGGCTGTCATTTAGCGGTTCAATGATTTCCATATTTAAGAGTATTGTTAAAGTTACATAATTCACCTATGAATTCATCTCCATTTCCTGAAGACAATGATCACGATTCCGAGAGTTCTCTGATTTTGACAGATGAGCTAAAACGAACCCTAGAATGTTACATTGAGCATACACTCTCAGTAGAGGGTGAGAAATATGTTCTCCTTCTCCCTATAGATGCACCAATAGAAATTTTTGCTTGGCAAGTTGATGGCGACGAAGAAGAAGCCGTCTTAGTCGAAGATGATGATATGATTGAGGAAATTTTCGGCACTGCTCAAGCAGTTCTTTCTGAGCAAAATCTGATTCTCAAGAATACTGCTCATGCTTTGACTGTAGAAGGTGAGTTGCCTCCTGAAGATGAATCGAAATTCTTCACTTTAGAAATCGAAGATGAAGAAAACGGTTTAGAACCAGAACAATTAATGGAAATTGCCACTTTTTATCATGATGATCAGGAGTATGCAATTTATACTCCCCTTGATCCTCTGCTCTTTTTTGCCAGAATTACTAAAACGGGTGAACCAGAATTACTTTCTCCTGAAGAGTTCCGTAAATTTCAACCCCTGTTAGAAGAACATTTGTTTAATGAAGTTGAGTAATTAGCATTAAAATACAGCAGAATTCTGCTCGTTTTTCTCGTTCCCATACTCTGTATGGGAATGAATTCTATAAGTCTCTGACTTTAATGACAGTAGAGGCAGAGCCTCTATGGATAGCATTCCCAGTCAGAGACTGGGAACGAGATTAAGGATATATGTTAAGAATATCAACAGGCTTAGTTTAATTATAAAATATTATGACTCGCAACCATCTATTAGAGCCTAACTTGATTTTAGCAGGTTCAGTTTTGACGTTGACACCAGATGTAATCCAACAATATGGGCTGAAAGGGCTAGTATTAGATGTGGATGAAACTTTAGTCCCGATGACAACAAGTTCTACTTTCCCAGAATTGCAAGCATGGATAGCAGAAATTCGGACTTGTACAGCATTGTGGTTAGTCAGTAATAATTTAAGTGAAGCACGAATTGGTGGGATTGCTCGTTCTCTCAATTTACCTTACTATTTGGGTGCGGCTAAACCCTCGCGTCGGAAAATTAGAGCAGCATTGCAAGAAATGGATTTACCTGCACATCAAGTAGGTATGGTAGGCGATCGCTTGTTTACAGATGTGTTAGCTGGTAATCGCTTGGGTATGTTTACAATTTTAGTTGAGCCAATTATCCATCCTGATTTTACAGCCCTCCGTTCCCATCCTATCCGCAATATTGAAGTTTGGATATCGGAAATACTAGGTGCATCTATTACGCGTTCTTAACCAATAGCAATAATATAGCTAATACTTGGTAACTGTGTTAACTCATTATGACGACAAATATTGATTAACTAAATGTAGATTGTATAAATTAATAGTTTATGATCAGTTTTTAATCACAAAATCCTCATGAAACGGACACTATCCACAATCGTATTTATCAGCATGATTATCCTCTTGGGTAAGACAGTTAATGCTATACCACCTCAGACGACTCCTCCCCAGCCAACAACTACCAACGAAACTACAGAAAAAGTAGATTTACCCTTGCTGGTTAAAGCCATTAGCGGCTTCTTGCAGAGCGATCGCTATCTCACGGAATCAGAGTTAAGATTTAAAGTAGGTGGTAAAGGTGTGAATGCGGATATCAACCTCAAAACCAAAACCATTGTCCAGTCAGATAAAAGGTTTCGCTCAGAAATTGCAACGATAGGAACTACAGGAGAAGCAAAACCTCTGACTTTAGTAGTGTCCAATGGAAAACAAGTTTGGATTTACCGACCTGATTTAAAGCAATACGCTGTTACTACCTATCAGAGTTTCGATAAATCAGGAAATGGCATTTTTATGAGTATATCATCCTTAGCATTTTTAAACATTCCTGCCAAAGAGCGAAAACAGATTGCTAATGGTAATTTATCAGATACAAATGTTTTGTCTTATATTGGTTCGGCTATTGAAGGCGTAATTAAAGGAAATGAGGCAATCGTTGATGGTGATTCTTTTTATGTCTATAATTATAAAGATGCTAAAGAGGGATTTACATTTAGTGCTTTTGTCCAACCAGAAACTGCTAACATCAAACAAGTACAGTTTGCTGGTAAAAGTGAAGAACTAGATATTTTATTAACTGAAAAAATCCTCAATAGAACGGCAAATCCTGTTGTCACTTCCCAAACTTTCACATTTTCACCACCAAAAGGAACTAAAAAAGTTAAATCCTTATCTATTACGCCTTTTTAAAGATTTGCAGTAAATTTATGTACCTCTTTATCTGAATTTATTCTTCATAGAGAGGTACGCGGACAAACCTATTTATTTATAAAATAAATCTGCATGATTTTCTATATAACAGCTTATGTAAATTAAATGCTGAAACTCTTGTAATACCGTTTATAATTCTGGAATTATCGTTTTAGGAGATACAAAAACTCAAGCCGAAGGTCAGGCAAAACAAGTGGAAGCAAGTGCTATTCACATTATTGAAGATGTAAAAGATCAAGTCAAAAAAATTATTGACTAGGAGGATCATTCTTCTGGAAAGTGTAAATAATTTGATTATTATTTGTACTTTCTAGTATTTGTAGGGTGCGTTAGGCATAGCCGTAACGCACCTTACAGCGGTTTCCGCTCCTATGAGGTACATCTTAGCCCCCTCATCGCTTGCGGGGAGGGGGTTGGGGGTGGGGTTTTTGTACCTCATAACACCGGGAAGTGCTGTAAACTCGATCAACTGGGAACGAGATTTTCAAAGGTTTTAGGTTAAATTGACACCTATCCGCTTCAGCCTATATTCTGATTATTCTAATTAGTTGGTTCAGGTTTAGCAACTACAGAATTAGGAAGAGGTGGAGGTGTGGGGATTTTCGATTCTAGATGGGTTTTGCTATTAGTTTGATTCAAAAGAATCATAGACAACAAACCATCGGCTAAACCATTATTACTACCATTATTACCACCAACAATGATATCAGGGATAATGCGGACATTGCGATCGCCCACAATTTGCATTAACTGCATAGCTGTGTAACCTTGCAAACCCAAAGCTTGTACACCTGTGCGGTAGGTTTCTGCTTTCGCGTTACCTGTAGCCCGGATACCGTCTGCCTCCGCTATGGATTTGAGTTTTGTGGCTTCTGCTTCCCCATTAGCTTCCTTAATTGCCGCCTGGGATTTTAACTCTGCTATTTGCACACTTTGCTCAGATTTGACCATTTCTTGCTGAATATTTGCCAAGGCCGTTTCCCGTACCAGTTGTTGGCGTTGGGTTTGTGCCATTTGCTGCACTTCGTAAGTCTTGCGTTCTTCTTCGGCAATTTTCCGGTCTGTCTGTGTCTGCATTAAGGCCGCAGGTGGTTGAATGTCACCAATTAAGGTGTCAATCGCTTGCACATCATAGGCACGCAAAGCTACCTTAATATATTCAGCAGCCTCAGTTTGGCGTTCACTCCGCGCTGTCAAAAAGTCGAGGACAGTGCAGTTTTGAGCAGAATTGCGGAAATAGTTACCAATGGTTGGTTCTAAAACATGATCTACTAAATTTTGCATTGCCCCCACGCGGGAAATTACCTTTGGTGCATCTAAAGCCCCGACATGGATAATTTGCGCTACTTCCAAATCAAACGCGAAGCCATCACGCGATCGCACGGTTAAAGATTCTAGTTTCTCATCATAGCTATGTCTTTCTGTCCTTCCTGACCAATTTAAAACAATGTTTGTCGTCGGTACTAACTCAATTTTCATAATTCGCGAGTTAGTCGGATGTTTACCAGGATACAGGGGTTCTACCCAAACACCCTTGTGTCCCTGATGCACTAAGTTACCGTGAGTGAAAGCTGCACCACTGATATCTTCTTGATCTTTACCTACGAAAGAAATTACCACACCCACATAACCAATGGGTATTTCTGTCATAGGTACTTGTTCTACTTGTACAAACCAAGGATTTAAGTTCCAAGAACCAGATAGTAAAATTTGCTCTTGCAAACCTCTTTTACCACCACCATTAATAAATTTTTGACCATTTTGAAAATTGTCGTGTCCTTCAATTACAGACCCAGCAATTTCACCAGGGGAAATGGGCAACCCATCTAAGGTGGTGACAATACCAACTTTATCAGATTTAACACTATATACATTCAATTGTTCTGCACTCATGCCCTGAGCAGAAGCATTAGCGGCTGTAATTACTTTGAAAAGTGCCGTATTAATCCGGTAACTCCCAGCAGTGAGAAAGCCCATTTGCCGACCTTTTTCCCCACCTTTGGTTAAGAATTTGCGAGCATCTTGAAAATTATCACATTCGACAATTTTGCCCAAAATTCGTTCAGGGGGGTTTTGTGCGCCATCTGCGGCAACAATCATCGCTATTTGACCTTGGGGGACAACAATGATGGATTCTTTTTTAACTGCATATTGCCAAGGCCAATGCCCCCAATGCCAACCAGGGGCGAGGGTATCTGCTTGTAAACCCGCTTCACCATTGAGGGCTATTAATCTACCAGCAGGTAATCCTTTACCGGAAAGGGTGAATTTTTTGACAACAACACCAACTTCACGTTCACCGATAACTACCAGTCCACCAAATAAGAAACAACCACCAATAATAATGGCAGGAATAATGATCAAAGACTCGATTCCCATTGCTTGATAGGGAATTTGGCGAGTTACTGATTGAGTAACCAGGGGTTGAGTTTGACTGTAGGAGATTGATACGGAAGTTAATTCTTGTGCTGTTAGTGTTTTTATGGGAGTGGCATTGGCAGCATTAACACCACCGACTAAGGCTAAGGCTGCAATTGCAGATGTAGCCAAGCTGACAAATTTATTTTGCTTACTTTTACCGAAAGGAAATGGAAAGCTTTTCATAAGACCTCGCGGTAAGTGGGAAACTCAGCGGCTTCAGCCCTGAGAGGG
>JBAXRM010000163.1:0-10468 GCA_037131225.1 Nostocales cyanobacterium ELA583
GCTTGCTTGATTACTCTTACAAGCTCAGTGGCTTTAGCCCTGAGTTACTGACAATGAGTTGCTAGTAAGAGAATAGGCAAGAGTTAATAAGACTTATATCTATTAGCAATTACTAATGGAGTTTTGAACTACGATTTATCCACCAGTGGGACTCCCATTCATTCTGACTCCTAATTCCTGACCACTGTATTCTTCTGTGGTAATATTTTTCAAAGTAAACTAACCCATTAATTATATATTTAAGAGGTAAATTATGACCATTTGTATAAGTCTTGTGGAGCAGAATTGGTAATGATTCAATTCCGTATTCAGCCAGATAGTGAAATTCCTGCATCTAATCAACTGTTTAATCAAATCCGATTTGCGATCGCTTCTGGGCAGTATTCACCTGCATATAAACTGCCTAGTACCAGAGCTTTAGCAATGCAAACGGGATTACATCGCAACACCATCAGCAAAGTTTACCGGCAATTGGAAGAAGAAGGATTTGTTGAGAGTCTAGCAGGTTCAGGAATCTATGTTCGCGCCCAAGGACATGAGGGAGGAAGTAAATCCCAGTCCCCCATGCTTAAACAGCATCCTGAAGCCTATAAGGTAGTGCAACAGGCACTAGATGAATTATTAGGTCAAGGCTGTTCCCTCAATCAAGCCCGGGAACTCTTTTTGGCAGAAGTTGACTGGCGTTTGCGTTGTAGTGCCAGAGTATTAGTAGTAACACCATCTCAAGATATTGGGGCTGGGGAATTAATGATTGATGAATTAGAAGAATCCCTGCAAATCCCAGTCCAACTAGTAGCAATGGAAGCACTTATCGGTGTACTAGACCAAACTACCTCAGCCACATTAGTCACCAGTCGTTATTTTATCGGAGAAGTGGAAGCGATCGCTGCACCCAAAGCTGTCCGTGTCATTCCCCTGGATATTCACGACTATGCAAAAGAAATGACTGTAGTTAAGGGTTTACCCAAATCTAGTTGTATAGGTATAGTTAGCCTCAGTTCCGGTATTCTCAGAGCCACAGAAGTCATTCTTCACGGTTTACGCGGAGATGAATTATTGGTAATGACCGCGCAACCCAAGGACGCTTATAAACTACACGCCATTGTTAAACGCTCAGAAATAATATTTTGTACTGATCAAGTCAGTTATTCCGCAGCACAAGCAGCTATACAACCAGTCTTAGAAGACCTAATTCGTCCACCTAAACTTATTCGCTGTGAAAACTATATTGGTAGCCAATCAATTAATTTACTCAAACGAGAACTGGGGTTAATTTAATCTGGGTGAACCGTTGCTAGAAATTCAAAATTACAATCCCCATAAATTTAGGGGTTTGTATCATTTTCTCATGGATTTTCCTACTATCGCCCTTACACATATTGCTAAATTTCACATAAAATTATGAGTAGGAGTATTAAGAATTGTAAAATTAAGCATCAATGCCTAGCCTATCCCTAAATAAAAATCAGTCCCGCGTCATCGTCATTGGTGCGGGTATAGGTGGACTTACAGCCGGGGCATTATTAGCACACAGAGGTGATAACGTCCTCATACTTGACCAAGCTATCGTTCCCGGTGGTTGTGCTTCCACCTTCAAACGTCAAGGATTTACCTTTGATGTTGGTGCAACTCAAGTTGCAGGTTTAGAACCTGGAGGAATTCATCACCGCATTTTCTCAGAATTAAATATAGAATTACCCGCAGCGATACCTTGCGACCCAGCTTGTGCTGTATATCTTCCGGGAGAGTCAATACCGATTAACGTCTGGCGTGATCCTCAAAAATGGCAAGTAGAACGCCAAAAACAGTTTCCGGGAAGTGAACCTTTTTGGCAATTATTAACAACTTTATTTAATGCTAGTTGGGAATTTCAAGGACGTGATCCTGTCTTACCTCCTCGGAATTTATGGGATTTAGGACAATTAATCCAAGCAGTGCGTCCAAATACCTTGATTACTGCACCTTTCACCTTATTTACTGTAGGGGATGCTTTACGATTATGTGGTGTAGGAAATGATCAAAGACTGCGGACATTTTTAGATTTACAACTCAAGTTATATTCTCAAGTCAGTGCGGAAGAAACCGCTTTACTTTACGCAGCTACAGCTTTGAGTGTATCCCAATCACCCCAGGGATTATATCATCTGCAAGGGAGTATGCAAGTATTGAGCGATCGCTTGGTAGAATCCTTAGAAAGAGATGGTGGTAAATTATTAATGCGTCACACCGTCGAAAAAATCAAAGTTGAAAATGGCCAAGCCAACGCCGTAGTTATTAAAAATCTGAAAACGGGAGAAACTTGCACAGAAACAGCAGATCATATCATTGCAAATGTCACCGTTCAAAATTTAGTTCAATTATTAGGAGAAAATGCTCCTGCTGGATATAAACAAAGAGTAGAAAAACTCCCCCCAGCTTCCGGTGCATTTGTAATTTATTTGGGTGTAGATAAAAGTGCAATTCCTCCTAATTGTCCACCGCATTTACAATTTTTATATGATATTAACAAACCTATTGGTGAAAACAATTCCCTATTTGTATCTGTGAGTCATGAAGGAGACGGCCGCGCACCAATAGGAAAAGCCACAATTATTGCTTCTTCCTTTGTGGATTTTACTCCCTGGTGGGAAACTCAAGATTATCAAGGATTAAAACAAAAATTTACCCAAGAAGCAATATCCAAACTTTCTGAATATTTCTACTTAAAACCAGAAACTATCATTTATGTAGAAGCAGCCACACCTCGCACCTTTGCTCATTATACAGGTAGAGAAAAGGGAATTGTTGGTGGTATTGGTCAGAGAATTCCTACTTTTGGTCCCTTTGGTTTTGCGAATCGGACACCTATTAATAATTTGTGGTTAGTGGGAGATTCAACTCATCCGGGAGAAGGAACTGCGGGAGTGAGTTATTCAGCTTTGACAGTAGTTAGGCAAATTCAAGCTCAAAATTAACGGTTAAGTAAACGCAAACACTAATTAGGGTTTGCTGAATAAGTCTTTTCGTGAGGGCAGGCAATAGGCAAGTACCGCTTCGCGGAAGTCAAAAGTCAAAAGTCAAAAGTCAAAAGTCAAAAGTAATATGGAATCAGCTTTTGGACGATTGAGAATGGTTCATTAACTTAAGCCGCAGTGTACAAGAGGGAATAGGCAAGAGTTTAGGCTATCTGCTACAAACAAATTTTTCCATCCTTCAGAGTCAAAATGCACCCTTTTGCCGTTCTCCTGATACAAATTGCTGAAGATGTAGCCAAAGTTTTATTAGATTTAGAAAGAGAAAACAATCTACCATCTCAGTTTGAATATCCGCTAATTATGGAGGTTTGATGGGAAGATTAGCAGGGTTTTCTTATCGAGAAGTGACTAAACAAGTAGGAAAATTGGGGTTTCAATTTTATCGTTCAGCCAAGGGAGATTATAAAATTTGGAAAATTTGGTTTAATTCGTTTAATTCAGAAACTAATCAAAAAACGACGATTCCTCATCGAGAGATTAAGGAAGGAACACTTAAAAATATCCTTAAACAGGCTCAAGCTGATGTTTTTCTTGATATTTAGTTTCTGAACTCGCCATCTTTACCTTTGCGCCTTTGCATGAGCCTAATCCATACTTAAAATTAACAAAGTTATTAATTAATTAGGGCTTACTGAAGGCTGAGATTCTTCAACTGCTGGTGTTTGTTTAGGTGTAGATTCCAGCGACGGACTAGATGGTGATTTGGGAATCATCAATTGCCGCCAAGTTCTAATTTGTTCTTGAGAATCCATATAAGCACTACTGCCACGAGGGATTAAATTGGCTGTATCAATGGCTTTAGCAACATCCACCTCACTTTGAGAACGTGCCATTTGTAATAACTGTTGACTCCATTGGTCAATAGCAATATTTACATCCAAGCGTAAACTATTCCGACTAGATACCCGATTGGCCAATTGGATAGCTTCACTTAAAGCTCCAGGTGTGCCAGTAACTGCAACTTGCTTGGCTTTTTGCCAACTTTTTTTAGCACGAATTTGGTCTTGCCAAGCATCTATAGATGTTTGTGCCTCATCAGATAAAGCGCGTCCTGAAGAAGCGATTTTTTGGGCTTCACTAATAGCCGTTGTAAAGTTACCGCTATCAGCTAAAGCCTTAGCTTGATCTAAATAAGGTTGATCCTGAATGCGCTCAATTTTGGCAGTCCATAGCCTAATCTTTTTCCTAGCCTCTGGATATAATATCCTTCCAGAACGAATTTGATTAAGTTCAGCGATCGCTGTTTGTAATGAGATAACATCCTCATTAATTGCTATTTGTTCAGCCCGATCCAAGTATGGTCTGTCTTCAATCGTCTCTACTTGTCCACGCCAACGTCCTATTTCTTGACGAGCTTCTGTAGAACGGGGATTATTACCAGGAATTAATTCCACTTCAGAAATAGCGGCTGTTAAATCATTAACTGTGCCTTGACTAGCTAAATTCCGGGCTTTTTCTAACCGAGCCACATCTCCAATTTCCAATTGCCAACGAGCAATTAACTTTTGTGCCTCATTATAAATATCTCTAGAAGCATCTATTTGTTGGGCTTGGGCAATTGCAGTTTCTAAGCCAGCCACAGTACCAAGAAAGGCACTTCTTTGTGCTTCACCCAAAACCATAAAATCATCAACTGCTGCTTGCAATTGAGGAACAGGGGGAATTTGTCGGGCAATTTCCAAAGCTCTATCAGCATTGCGCTCTTTCATTTGAGCTTGTGCTAATTTAAGCATTTTTCCGGCAAATCCTGATATTAACTCTTGAGCTTTTTGATATAGATAACTATCTGGTTTAATCGTCCCAGCTAATTTAATAGCTTTGAGTAAACTATCTAAATTTTGATTTTTCGCTATATCTTCTGCCTTATAAAGTTTATCCCCATCTTCCCGTGCTGTGACAATAATATTATTTAATTGATCATATTTCGTACTTGCCCAGTATTTATTATTTACCCGCAGCAATCTAGCTGTGAGCATAAAAGCCGATTGCCAATGTCGTTGGCGCAATTCTTTTTCAGCTTCTTGGTAAATTCCTTCAGCCTTTGACCAAATCGTCTGCCATTTTTGAATTTGCTCTTCTACCAGTTCACTAACTTTGACATCCGTAGGAATTTTTCGAGATGTAGCGATCGCTTCCTCCAGATTCCCTGCTTGAAAACTCTGATCAGCCAACTTGAGAATATCCCGTGACCATTCCTCCAAAAGACGATTAATTTCGCCCCGCAGAGGGTGATTTTCTGGTAGTTGTTTAACTAAAGTAATTGCTTGGAGCAAATCATTAATTGTTTGTTTAGAAGCTGCCAACTGAGCGCAGTGTAATCTTACCGATGCACTAGCTAAAGGCCAGAAAATCTGTGGACAATTAGGGGCAGATGGTAACTTAAACAGCATAGATATACCCAGAAAGCCCATACTACCAGGAATCAAAGTGAGTATTACTGCCCACGTCACCCAGTTTTTAGTCCAGCGCGGTAATCTTTCAATTAAAACATTGAGATTAAATGTAGGGACAATCCCCTGTGGTTGTCCTTCTGAATCATTATTATTTATAGCCAAACCTATGCCATCTTGCTTATCTATGTTGCTTCTGCACTGAGAATGAGAACCAATAGCAGCAGTATCAGCAGTTGGATGATTTGGTATATAATTGGGGTTCAGCCCAATTGGTTCTCCTGCTTGGTCTTGAGACCAATTATCTGGAATATCCCGCTCTGTCATTGCTCACACCACACTAATTGAATAGCAACATGAAAGTAGGTAGATCAATATAGATAATTTTACAGCAGATTGCAGATAAATCAGGTACAGAATCTGAATTCCAAGCCAGACACCAAGACAGTCTTACTCGGTGACTCCTGACTCCTGCTGTATGTTTGCTATCCTAACTTTCCCATCTAGAAAAACCTATCATTGACATTCATCACTCCCATCAATAACATTACTGTTTTTTGGTTTGAGTGTGACAGGTTACATTAACCAGAAATTGGAGATTCTCTTTGCAAATCTCCAATTAACTGGGTTAAATCCTCACTACTTGCTTGATAAATATTACCGCAAAACTCACAAGTTGCTTCTGCACCATCATCTTTCATAATCATGTCTTGCAGTTCAACTTCTCCCAATATTTTCAGCGCCCCTAGCACCCGATCAAAAGAGCAGCCACAATGAAAGCGTAACATCTGACTTTCAGGAAATATGTTCAATCCCATATCTCCCAATAAATCATTAAAAATTTCTGTCAGTGTTTTACCTGCTTGGAGTAAGGGAGTAAACCCGGATAAAGCTGAAACCCGTGATTCTAATGTAGCCACTAGTTCTTCATCTCTAGCCGCCTTGGGTAACACTTGTATCAGTATTCCTCCGGCTGCCGTTACGCCCTGTTCTCCCACAAATACACCCAAAACTAAAGCTGAAGGAGTTTGTTCCGAACTCACCAAGTAGTGAGCAACATCGTCACCTATTTCCCCAGAAACAAGTTCTACCGTACTAGAGTAAGGGTAGCCATAGCCAATATCACGGACTACATAAAGAAAGCCTTCACCCACTGCTCCCCCAACATCTAGTTTACCCTGATCATTGGGTGGCAATTCCACAGATGGATTACCAACGTAGCCTCTAACCGTGCCATCTAAGCCCGCATCTGCTAATATACCACCTAAAGGACCATCTCCCTTAACGCGAACATTCACCCTAGAGCCTACTCGTTTCATACTGGAAGCCATCAACAAACCAGCAGCCATACTTCTTCCCAATGCTGCCGTGGCCACATAGGATAGTTTATGGCGTTGTCGAGCTTCTTCTGTTAACCGAGTCGTAATCACACCTACAGCCTTAATCCCATCATCAGCCGCAGTTGCCCGAATTAATTGATCTGCCATGAAAAACCTTACAATTCTTTACAAGATGACTATTTATATTTTAGGTTGTTTCGTGTCAGGAGTCACCGAGTCACCGAGTCACCGAGTCACCGAGTCAGAAAGATAAAACGCTAATTATCAATGACCAATTACCAATTACCAATTACCAATTATTATGCTAGGTAGATTTCAACAAAGCCAAATCCGTATCGAAATTGCAGCATCAGCCGATGCTATTCATGACAGTATTCTGCATCCTGCACAACTAAAAAAATGGCTATTGGGACAAAGTTTCCCCCCAGAAATGCCCACAGAATTCCCCCCAGGATTCGAGTTCACCACGTGGACCGGTGCAATCCCCATTCATCATCGAGTAGACATAGTAAAACCCAATTGTCTGCGCTTACTACTCAGTGGAGGCATAGATGGCTTTCACGAATGGTACTGGGGCGAAGGTTGGGTACAATCCCGTTTAGAAGGCATATCCATGTTACCCCTAAATTTAGGTCAAACTCTAAGTCTAGTGAGCTTACGCCAATTCTTAGCCACCGTAAAATAACTTTTCTTTTCTCCCTTTTCTCCTCTTTGCGCCTCTGCGCCTCTGCGTGAAAAAAATTATTTAATTAATAAAAGCACTCCTCCCGTTACCAAAACGCAAATAATTCCTGTTAACCCCGCGAGGGGTTTTTTATTTATACCTGTTACCCATGCAGATACTTTATCTGTATAGGTAATTAATTCTGCTGTATCTACAGTAGCGATCGCCCATACCCAACCAGCATGAAGTCCCCAAGCTATCCCTAAATTATTCCCATCAGCTAATCTAGCTAATACTAATACCATGCCCATAAGCCATAATCCAGGCAGTTGAGGCATGGTTTCTTGTTGTTCCCATACCAAATGTAAGACAGCAAAGATTGAGCTTGAAATAATTGCAGCTAACCAAATTGAATAATTTTGTTCTAACTGAGTCAATAAAAATCCCCGAAATACTAGTTCTTCTATTCCCCCCACAAATAAAGCTACTAAGGAAATTGTCAATAAATTAGATGGTATTAACTTGACATGAGATTTTTCTAAATAGCACCAACCGGCGCAAATTTGCCCGAAAAATACCATAGCTAGACTGAAAACACCCAAGCCAAAACCTAGTGATAAAGAACCGAAAATAGAAACTTCCCCTACTAATCCATAATCAGAGAAAGAACCCAATTTCAACCATTGGAATCCCCAGAGAATTAGCGGGACTAATAAATAGAGAGATACCAATAAAGGAATTTTCTGCTCTGGTTGTAAAGATTTGTGTATTTGCCAATTCAAGGTAATGGCTAAAATTGCTACTATTGGCAACCAACAACCTACCCAAACAATAAAAAAAGCCATGACCAAAAATACTGGGGTATCTTTGAGAAACTCCAGCAAAGTATTGGCCGATGACTCTAAAAATGACAGTGGAATAGACATAAAAAACATGACTAACTTCCCGCAACAGTAGATTTCTTGATGAATAATCAAGACTCTACTAGAATTTGTGGCTTATACTACAAACGGTTTTTAGTATATGGAAGAGTCCAAATAGTTTTCTATGTCTTATACCACGAAATTATTTAACTACAGCTACTAATTAGCGGTAGCTTAGGGATAAATTTATCAGTATTTACCTTAAACTTATCCCTGATAAGTGAAAAATTTATTCTTCTGCGTCTGATTCGTCAGCATCATCATCAGACTGGACTAATTGTTTATCACTTTCACCAAGTTGAATTAGGTGAATATGTTTGTAACCTAGTCTAATTTCAAATTCATCACCAGCCTTTAAGTTCATCGCTTTGGTGTAAGTTGCACCAATCACGATTTGACCATTTTGATGAACACTGACCCGGTATGTCGGTTCGCGGCCGCGTCCATCTTTTGGCGCTTCTGGGCTGAGGGGAATACCTCTAGCTGACAACAAAGCATCATAAAAGTCTGTTAAATTAACCCGAACTTGGCTATTTTTAGTAACGGTGTAATAACCACACTGCTTTGCTCTTTCCCGACGTGGTAAAGTCGAAAGTTCTTTTACTTTCGATAGCAGTGTTTTTCCTGTTAATGGGGCAGTTGCAGTTTCAGTCATTATGCTCTAATTTTCCTTAATCTCTTCAAACTGATAGCGTGGGGTGGCGTTAGCCATTTAAAAATTTTTACTCTTGTCTAGTATTGAGCTTATTAGCCACAGACTAGACTCCAGATAGTGACAGAGGTGAGAGGAGTGGGTGAATTCCTGCTGATATAGCAGCAACAGAAGACCCTATTATAGTTAGCCATAATAGGTTTATAAGTCACAGTTGCCACAGACATTTATTTCAGTAATTTTACGGCATTTTTAACCATCATTGGCCATCAGAAATAAAATTATTTTCTCTTTGGGCGCTACTGTAGCGGTGTAACTTCAAGCCACCTTTACAAATCAGGTTAGTTCTACTCCAAAAAAGTTAAGGCAGTCTGTTCTTGGGGTTTCCCCACATAGCGGAACTGCCGCGTAGAGCCAATAAATTACAGGTTTTTCACATTCAATGCTGATCTCTCTTGCCTTAGATTTATGGGGCTGAAGACAGCATTATGATTATTGTCTGAAGGACATACACCCTTTTATTCTGCCAGAAGAGACATGAATTTTCTAGTCTCTAGATTACGAAGAAACAAAAGAAGTGTTAGCCGTGCTTATGCGGTTATTGTTCCTGATTTTGTCAGTTCGTAATTTCTTATTAAATAGTAGCATGAAATAATAATAGCAAAATATTTTTTGAATTTAAAATTCATATTACCGCTAAATTTTGATCTCACCCACTGGAGTTGAGGGGATAAAAAGCAATAGAGATTTTTCTAGACCTTCATACTGTGATAAGGATAATGTCAAGGGTTTTATAAAAGTTAATCTTATTCAGACTAATTTTGCTTGAGGGAGTTAAATCAAGGGAGTTTCTATGGCTTTGTCTGGTAAGCTATCAACGACTAGAGACAAAACCGGCGCAGAAAATCCCCGTTGTTAATCACGATTATCTACGTCTATCTAGGGGAAGAATAAATTTACCACATCTATTGAGGATTTGATAGCGATGAGGAAAGATGTTTACTTGCTTTAACACTTCTATATATTTAAGGATGTAGAATTTTTATAACTAGCACAGCATGGCGTAAATGAAGCACCCATTTAAAATAAAGGAAAAACCTATTTCATCAGACTTTTCAATACCTTAGCCAAATCAAAAAATTCCTTGATTTGTAGGTTGGGTTGTTAGCGTTAGCGTTGCGAAGCAATGGCACGTTCGCGGAGAGTGGCGAAGCCATAACCCAACAAATACGTTGGGTTTCCCTTCGCTCAACCCAACCTACAAAAAAATGGCGAAGGTATTGACTTTTGACTTTTGATTTTTGACTTCTAGGGCTTGACGAAAGAAGTATTAAGTGTCAAGAGTTAAGAGTGAAGGCCCAAAGCCGCGGCCAACTCAAGCATCAAAGAAAACCTATTTTTATACTTTACGCTATGGCTGACGCTACGCTATAAGTAGGTGAGCATTAAAAACTGTCGTTATGAAAAGGCAAAAGGCAAGAGGCA
>JBAXRM010000164.1:0-10309 GCA_037131225.1 Nostocales cyanobacterium ELA583
TGGGTAGAAATATGTATGGCAATATCAAGAAAGATGACTGTGACTAAAGTCACACGAGCCGCTTATATCTCAGGGCTAAAGCCGCTGAGTTTTACGCTTACTGGCTGTTCCTATAAAACAGTAAAACCTGCTTAATACTTAATTTTTTATTTAAATTTTGTACTTCATTTACCTGTAATCTGCTCTATATATATTTTAAATAATTAGACCATATCATGACCACAAACAAAAATTTAGTTCCTGTTGCTTTAACTATTGCTGGTTCTGATAGTGGTGGGGGTGCAGGAATTCAAACCGATTTACGCACATTTGCCTTTCACTGTGTCCATGGAACAAGTGCTATTACCTGCGTTACAGCCCAAAACACTGTAGGAGTTACAAGGGTTGATGCGATCGCACCAGAATCCGTTGTAGCCCAAATTCAGGCGGTTGTAGAGGATATTGGAGTGCAAGCTGCCAAAACCGGAATGTTACTTAACCAAGAAATTATTTTGGCTGTAGCCCAGCAAATAGCAGCTTACAAAATTGATAATTTAGTAGTTGATCCTGTCATGGTATCACGCACCGGAGCGCAATTAATTGATGATAATGCAGTGCAAACTCTACGGAATACGCTGATTCCCCAGGCTGTTATTATTACACCAAATCGCTATGAAGCGCAAATTTTAAGCGGGTTGAAAATTACTTCTTTAGCAGATATGCAAGCAGCAGCGGAAATTATGCACAGGGAATTAGGAGTAAAGGCTGTTTTAGTCAAAGGTGGGGGAATGTCTGGAAGTTTGCGAGGTGTTGATGTTTGGTTTAATGGAGACAAATTGGAGATTTTAACAACGAAACAGGTAGAGACAAAAAATACTCATGGTACTGGTTGTACTTTATCCGCCGCCATTACTGCTAACCTAGCTTTAGGTAAAGACTTATGGACAGCAGTGCAAGCAGCAAAGGAATATGTTACAAATGCTCTTACCTATTCCCTAGATATTGGTAAAGGACAAGGCCCTGTAGGACACTTTTTCCCATTATTGACAAAATAGACCCGTTCTTATACAAGTTGTATTAATAACATATAATAAGCTACTATACTTGTACCATTGTCAGGGTTTAGCTCTTGCTTTACCCCTACTAATTCCCAATCTTTGCCTTTTTTGCATTTTTCTATTATTCTTGGGCATAATCTCACAAATAACTATATTCAGTTCCTGCTTATCCTTACTCTAATTACTGTATTTTGATACTCAAATATCCATGAAAACAACTACAGGATCTAACTATAGTCAACCACCTACCAACTACCCACCCTCTGTTCCCCTTTGTGTTTACCGAGAATTAACAGCGGAGTTACAAGCAGTCCAATCTAAGCTGGATGTAGTTACAAGTCATAATCAGAAATTAGTCCAAGAAAATCAACAACTGCGTCAAGAAATTACTAAAGTAATTCAGTCTTGCTTAGAACTGCAAAAATTTGTTAATACACCATCACCCAGTTCTCCTGTACCGTCTCCACCTGATAACGAAGTAAACTATCAACCTCAACCTATACACCGTAATAATAACGAGGTTAGATATACAAATAAGCTAACTGTCAAAACAGCACCTCCACGTCAACAAGCTACTGTCTCTCGTCCAAAGGCAGTAATAAAAGCTACACCTCCTCAAAAACGTCGTCAGGAGTCTGCTGCACATATCAAAGATATAAATTCTCCGGTGTCAGAAACAGTATTTATAGAAGAAGAAAAAGTACGTTATTCTCCTAATCCTCATTCTCAGACAAAAGGATTAAACGGTTGGTGGCTAGTAATTACTATTATATCCATTATGGTGACTGGTTTTGCGGCTGGGTATTTAATTGTCCGTCCTTTATTCCACAATCAAACCCAACCGGAAATAATTAAAAATTAAGAATTCAGAATTAAATAAAATCACTAAATAACTTTTGTAGAGACGTTCCATGAAACGTCTCTACATATTTGTTGAAGATGTCTATTATCTATCAACAGAACCCATGATCACGTCAATACTACCAAGAATAACGACGATATCTGCAACCTTCATTCCCCGGAGTAAATGAGGGAGAATTTGCAAGTTGTTAAAATCAGCAGCGCGAATTTTCCAGCGCCAGGGGAAAACATTATTATCACCTACTAAATAAATCCCCAATTCTCCCTTACCACTTTCGACGCGGGAGTAAATTTCACCTTTAGGAACTTTAAAAGTAGGAGAAACTTTTTTCGCAACGAACTGATAATCAAAAGCATCCCATTCTGATTTTTTCCCAGCCATTATCCGTTTGGCTTCGAGGTTTTCGTAAGGTCCACCGGGTAATCCAGCGATCGCTTGCTTAATGATTTTCACAGATTCGCGCATTTCTCGCATCCGTACCATATACCGAGCCAGACAATCACCCACAGTTTCCCACTGCACATCCCAATCGAAATCATCGTAACATTCGTAGTGGTCAACTTTCCGTAAATCCCATTTCACCCCAGAAGCACGTAACATTGGGCCAGAAAGTCCCCAGTTAATCGCTTCGTCACGGGTAATAGTTCCTAAACCTTCAATCCGACGACGGAAAATGGGGTTATTGGTAACTAAGCGCTCGTACTCATCAACTTTAGGGATAAAGTATTCACAGAAATCTAAGCACTTATCTACCCAACCATAGGGTAAATCAGCAGCCACACCACCAACGCGGAAATAGTTGTGATTAACCATGCGGTAGCCAGTTGCAGCTTCCCACAGATCATAAATCATTTCCCGTTCCCGGAATTGGTAGAAAAAGGGTGTTTGTGCGCCTACGTCAGCGAGAAACGGACCAAACCATAATAAGTGGTTAGCAATCCGATTTAATTCCAGCATAATCACGCGGATATAACTGGCGCGTTTGGGAACAGTGATACCTGCTAATTTTTCGGGCGCGTTGACTGTCACAGCTTCATTAAACATCCCCGCAGCGTAGTCCCAACGGCTGACGTAGGGAACGTACATAATTGTAGTCCGGTTTTCGGCAATTTTCTCCATTCCTCGGTGCAGATAGCCAATGACTGGTTCACAGTCAACTACATCTTCACCATCTAATGTCATAATTAATCGTAAAACCCCGTGCATTGATGGGTGGTGAGGTCCCATATTTAGCACCATTGGTTCGGTGCGGGTTTCTATTCTACTCATAGATTTGCTGTTCTCCCGTGATGGATGTTGTCAATTGATTTGCTAAGATGCTAATATCAAGCGTGTAGGCATAATTTTGAGATCATCCTACAAGCTTTGGTTGCAGCAAAAATAGCAATTCCAGTTTTGTACTTGATGTTTGATTTTGTGCAGCTACTTCAATTATTATAGGGAGTATGAGATTCTAGGGATTGAAAAGTAATATTTTTTTTTCAGATGCTAAGAATAAGATCTCTGATTGTTCTATATAGTCAGGGAATTTATTAAGATTATCATGAAGTAGAAATAATTAAGGTGTTGTGCCGATTAATAGCATGATTTTTGTTTCACGCAGAGGCGCAGAGGCGCAAAAAAGAGGAGTTTTTAAATTGAAGTTCAATGATTTTATCTCGCGCTTATACTAACAATTATCTAACTGAATTGTACTATTTTTAGAATTCTTGATCTGACTCCGGTAATTAATTGTCATAAAAAATAAAAACCGTGAAAAAAATAAATTCACGGCTTTAATAAAAATGTGGTGTGAGGAGACTTAACTCCCCTATATCATACTTCACCTGAAAATTATAAGTTCAACTACCCCAAATTTCTTTACAAAGTAACTCTTTCATGACATATATATTTTTTTAACTTTTCTCAATTTATACTAATAGCACCACCGCAACTAGAACCAGCCCCCGCAGTACAACCATAGCAATATTCAGCAGTTTGGATTTCATTAATTATATCTAAACTACCACTTTCCAACAATTTACTTACCGTCAAATTTTCACCATTGCTAGTTTTTGCAGATAAATTCATCATTTGATTAAAGTCACAATCATAAATATTCCCTAAATAATCAATAGAAAGTTGTTCAAGACACATTAAACCATCAATTGTTTTTGCATTAAAATGAGACTCTAAAAAATGCAAATAGCTAAAATAAAGCTGTTTTCTTTCTAAATGAAACTTTGTTCTTCCTACCGGGATATTAGTAATTGTGAAAAGATGATTAAATCGAATATCAAATTTTTCCATTAAAAAGGTTTTATAAGCTGTTTCTAAATTTTGCTGTTCAGGAGTTAAAGAAAAATCTTCACTATTTGGTAATTGAGGATTATACACCAAATCTAAAACTAAATTTGGATTTTCACCATAACCAATTTTATTCAACCACTGCAAAGCCTTAATTGATTGATCAAAAACACCATCTCCCCGCATTTTATCCACATTATCCGCCAAATAACAGGGAAGAGAAGCAACTATCTTAACTTGATGTTCAGCGAAAAAATCTGGCAAATCCTCAAATCCAGCCACAAAATAAATTGTTAAATTTGATCTGACAATTACCTGTTTACCTGATTTTCTAGCAGCTTGTACCAAAGACTTAAAACCATAATTCATTTCTGGAGCGCCACCAGTTAAATCAACAATTTTGATTTCTGGAAACTTCTCAATTAAGGTAATTAACTGTTGACAAATTTCCGGTGTCAGTTCCTCTGTTCTTTTGGGACTAGCTTCTACATGGCAATGGTTACAAGCTAAATTACAACGCTTTCCCAAATTAATTTGTAAAACGTTAATTTTCTTTTTTGTTAAAGGTGAATTTAGCTGCTGAAAAAAAGGTGTAATCATAGAAGTATCTCTAGCACGAATTTCCATAAGAGGATGTTTTAAAAGTCATTCAACCTAAGAGGATGTTTGAAAAGTTTTGAATATATAGACTGACCCCTCTCCAAACCTCTCCCCTGCAAGGGGAGAGGCTTTAAAACCCCCATTCCCTTGCAGGGAAGGGGGGTAGGGGGGTTAGGTTTTTGGAGATTACGGGTTTGATATAATACTTTTCAAACACCCTCTAAGAGACAGGGGGAAGTGGCAGACTATTGATAATTGGAACATACCACTTGACTAAATCGAAAGTTTCCTATATCATAGAGAGACAACTCATCAATCATTCCCGAAATCTAAGTAAAATATTTTTGATCGCTCCACTCCGTTACGCTAGGGAAGTGAAAAGAATAAGAGCGCAGAGCGCAAAAGAGCAAAAGTGCAGAGTGCTAACAAGTCCTCGCCGCACCACTACATACAACCCGAAAACCAATCTTGCCGTGGTCGTCAGCGAGACCGAAGATGCCGTTGTAGCGATAAGCAGAACGGCAATCCTCAGGATTGCGGCTCCACGAACCACCGCGCAGCAGCTTATGTTGACTGCTTAGACTTGTCCAAGCACTGCCATCGGTAGGCACGTTTATATAGTTTTCATGCCACCCATCCTCACACCATTCCCACACATTCCCACACATATCATATAAACCAAAAGGGTTGGCGGGAAAAATTCCTACCTCTGTGGTTTTTTCTCGATATTGTCCTTTTTGTCCCTGCCCGTAAGTGAAGTTACCATGATAATTAGCTAAATCTGTAGAAATTGTTTCCCCACAATAAAACGGGGTAGTAGTTCCTCCACGACAAGCATATTCCCACTCAGCTTCACTAGGCAAACGATAGGTTTTATTTGCCATTCGGGAAAGTCTGTCACAAAATTCTCGAGCATCATTCCATGATACACACTCAACAGGCAGATTATCACCTTTAAAATAAGATGGATCAGATTTTAAATCAATTTTAACCTTTGGTAAGGCAGCCACGACTCGCCATTGTTGTTGAGTAACTGGATATTTACCCATGAAAAACGGGGGAACAGTAACTTCATGTTGTGGACTTTGAGAAGAAAGATAACCTTCCTCATTTTCTGGAGAACCCATGATAAAAGTCCCTCCAGGAATATCCACCATTTCCAGAATTACACCATTTCCCAAGTCTTCGCCAAAATAATTTGCCTTTTTGGTAATGCGTTTAATTTCCGCTTTTTTTACTAAACCGAGTAATGCGCTTGTTAAACTGATCTGAGCAGTTTGAAATTGGAAAATTTTTAACTGATAAGGAGATTTATTTTTTTCTTCTTCTGGTGGTTTTTTACGTATTGGTGGTGAATCTGGCTTTATTCCAGTAATCCCCCAAATCAATTGTCCCAAAGGTTCAGGGTCATGTTGACGAAAATCTACCCAATGAAAGCTTCTCAAAAATGTTGGGGTTCGTTCTTCCAGTTCGGTAAATGTGTATTTGCAACTTGGGAGGATAACCAAACCCATTCGTAGTTTTCGTTTAACAAACTCAACAAGAAATGAATTCATTTCAATATCAGCCCAAGGTCCTACACCAGAAGAACCAATAAATATAGCCGCAGCTTTAATTTGACCAATAATTTCCTCAAGTTGGTCTTGCCAACGACGGAACGGCTCAAAGTCATACTTATCTAGCCAGGAATCTATTCCTCTCTGTAGTAGCTCTGTTCTAATCTTTTCTACCTCTGGTTTGTCCTTGCTATTGTGGCAGAGGAAAACATCTTTTACCATTTTACTCCTCCACACCGGCAATAATCGCCAAAGCTTTCGCATACTCTTCTAAATCACCTCGCAAAGCAGCCAACTCGCTTCGCAACTTTCCTTCCTCAGACCAACTCACCTCGTGTTCCTTCACACTTACCCCCATAGGCCGTCTTGCTTCCCAAGCTTGTAAAATAGGATGCCATTTAGCTAAAAATGGTCGTAACCCATTATTCAACACCGCAATAGCAATACCCCCAACTGAGTTTTTAGAAGCACCCACATCAGGTCCAGCGGCTTTGAGAACTTCGCGGGTAGTTCCGAATAAACTATACAAAGAATTCAACACTTCCCGCACTAACCCCTGGTCAACTTCTAAGGACTGCACAGCAACCCGTGTCACCAGTTCCACATACAACGACCAAGCGGCTTTCCGTTCTGTTGTGTCGGCTTCCCATTCCGCAGCACCAATACCAAAGGGAAGACTAATGGATACTTTTTTTAATTTTGCGGGATCTTGTTTAGGCATAAAAGCCATTTTCATAAAATTAATTATTTATTCCATCTAAATTAAACCATACTGAACTTAGAAATAAAAGCAAGAGAATTTACAATTTGGGGAAATCTTGCTGTTTGAGCGAGTTACACGCATTTATTTAGACATCTCGTTCCCATGCTCTGCGTGGGAATGTAGTTAAGAGGCTCTGCCTCTATTATACCTGGAGGTAGAACCTCTAAGATGACATTCCCAGTCAGAGACTGGGAACGAGGAAATTGCCTCGTTTGGGAATAACTTATTGAGTAGGGTGCGTCAGATAGAAGAAATCTGTTTTTTGTCAAAATATCCTCTCTGACGCACCCTACAAGAGATAAAATTCACTAGCGTCAGATAGAAGAATTACTCAATTACCGTGAAAACCGATACAATTTTCTATAGCTTATTTCAAGCATTTCCTAGCATCTTTTTTGAACTAATTAATAATTCTCCCACAGAAGCAGATGTTTATGAATTTACCTCTCGTGAAGTTAAACAACTGGCTTTTCGTTTAGACGGTTTATTTTTACCAACCACCAAAGATCCTAAAAAACCATTTTACATTGTCGAGGTTCAATTTCAACCCGATGATAATTTATATTATCGTCTCTTTGCAGAGCTTTTTCTCTACCTGCGACAATACAAAACTCCTCACCCTTGGCAAGCTGTAATCATCTATCCTAGTCGTAATATAGAAAGAGAACAGAATTTACAATTTGGGGAAATCTTGCTACTTGAGCGAGTTACACGTATTTATTTAGATGAGTTGGGAGTGAGTTCTTTAGGGGTGGGAGTTGTTAAACTGGTAGTAGAAACAGAGAAGGCTGCACCAGCATTAGCAAAACGCTTAATTGCACAAGCAAATCAAGAACTAACTGATACCAAAATCAAACAGGATTTAATTAAGCTGATTGAGACAATTATCGTCTACAAATTACCCAAAAAAAGCAGAGAGGAGATTGAAGCTATGTTAGGTTTAAGTGAGTTGAAACAAACCAGAGTTTATCAAGAAGCTTTAGAAGAAGGTAAGGCTGAAGGTAAAGCTGAAGGTAAAGCTGAAGCAACCAGAAAGTTTACTTTGCAATTGTTACGAATTGGTATGAATTTACAACAAATTGCTGAAGTTACTGAATTATCTCTTGCACAAATTCAGGCGTTACAAAAGGAAATTCAAGAATCGTAGTTTTAATTAGGACTTGTTAATAGCGTAGCGTGGCGGATGATTCTTGCATTGTCACGCAAGCTATAACTATATAAAATTAACAACAGCCTCCACCATCATAGTACCAAGTAGAATCAGTAATTATGATTTCTTCAGGATTTACAACTGCTAAATTGCCCGCTGTTTTATCACAAACCGCCGCCGGAATACCGCGTTGCAAAATATGTCCAGCTTGATCATCAAAAAATTCTTTCTTACCTGCATAAATCGCGGTTTTACCAGTAAAAATACAAGCACCATCTGCGGGAATATCTACTTTAAAAGCCACAGAATCTAGACTTTCTAGAAGCAGATTTTCTGTAAGTTTATAAGTATGTTTATCTAATAAACGATAAGGACGACGAGCGCGAATTTCAATTTGTCCAAAACCAGCATTAATAATCAGTTGAGTATATTCTTGATATGTAATAGCACCGGATAAACAAAGGGCGCGTAAATGTTCATTTTTTTGTAAATGTGCAGGGATAGGACTTGTAGCAATTGGGTCACTCATTTGCAAACGTCCACCTTGTTTCAATACTCGATATGCTTCTTTTAAAGCCAGAGTTAAATCTGTCGGTTCAAAAATATTGAAAAGGCAATTTTGCGCGACTATATCAACTGAAGCATCAGCCATAGGTAAATCAAAAGCATCTCCTGGACGAATTTCCACAAAACTAGGATCAAACCAAGGGTTTTCTTTGGCTGCAATTTGCAAATTACGCGTTGCAGCTTCTCGCATAGCTTCCACAGGTTCAACAGCAATCACTGCACCAGGACGACGAGAAAAATAAGCAAATTGCAAAGCTTCTAAACCACCACCAACACCAACGTATAAAACTGTAGGTTCATTCGTGAGTTCATTGTGATGTACTGTAGTTCCACAACCATAGTTCATTTCCTGCATAGCCAAAGGAATTTTCAACCCTGGTAATTGTAAAGGTGTACTTTGAACACAGCACAATCCTATTTCTGGTGTTTGGGCAACTTGGCTGTAAAATTTGGCTGCGGTTTCTAAATAGGTCATAATCGCAAAAAGGATTGACTTTTACTGTCAAAAAGAGTATTATACATAACTAATAGAAGGGGAGTAGCTGCTGGCAGTAAATCAAGATTTTCTGTTCAGTATATCTAAGTCAACATACTGGTGATGAGCCTGGTTTAGATAGCGAATAAATAAAGTATTTGAAAGCGAGACCTTCACTGACTACACATTTAAACGTGTGGAGTTCAGTGAAGTTGTTATGACTCTCATTGATACTCCACACAGGAAAAAAATCCTTTAGGAGTTTGAGAGAATGTTAACAGCTTTTACCGCAGGTTTATTACTAATTACCATTTCCGAACTAGGTGATAAAACCTTTTTTATTGCTGTAATTTTGTCCATGCACCACCCACGGCGCTTGGTATTTACTGGTGTGGTAGCAGCTTTAGCGGCTATGACTATCTTATCTGTAATGTTTGGACAGGTAGTATCTTTATTACCAAAAAGTTATATTCATTATGCGGAAATAGTTTTGTTTATTGCCTTTGGTTTAAAGTTAATTTATGATGCCAATAAAATGGCTGTATCCGCTACTGAAGAAGTAGTAGAAGAGGCACAAGAGGCAGTAGAAAAAGCAGATTTAAATAATTCCCAGCAAAAAACAGTTTGGTCAATTTTACTAAAATCCTTTGTATTAACATTTATAGCAGAGTGGGGCGATCGCACACAAATAGCCACTATTGCCCTAGCAGCCGGAAATAACCCCATTGGTGTGACACTAGGAGCAATATTAGGACACGCAATTTGTGCTGCGATCGCTGTCATCGGTGGTAAATTAATAGCAGGTAAGATATCCGAACGGCAAATTACCTTTGTGGGTGGCTTTCTGTTTATCATCTTTGGGATAGTCGCGGCCATAGAAGGAAAATGAAGCCTCTGAGAGTGGGGGAGTAGGGGAGTAGGGGAGTAGGGGATGTGGAAAAGAAGAAGAAAGATATTCTCTAAGAGGATGTTTTAAAAGTTTTCAAGGTATAAATTAACCCCTCTCCAAACCT
>JBAXRM010000165.1:0-10081 GCA_037131225.1 Nostocales cyanobacterium ELA583
GCTAAATTTTAATTTTTTTATAGCGGTATTCATTTGCATGAGATACAGAATTTACCTAAAAGCCTGATAGACAGGAACTTTTACTCCTGACTCCTGCTATATTCATTGCCAATAATATTTACCAGTGATACCCATTGTGCCACACCAAGGTCTTCAGCGCGGACTTGGGGACTTATTTCTAATTGTTCCAGTAATTGAGTCAAGTCATCTCGTTCAACTACCAATTGTAAATTATTTCTTAACATTTTTCGCTTCGACGCAAATCCCAATTTAACCAAATTCTCCAGCTTTTTAGGGTCATTAGCCGGAATTTCTATTTTTTTAGGAATCAACCGCACTACTGCCGAATCTACCTTAGGTGGTGGCACAAATGCCGCAGCCGGAACTGTACAAATTAACTCACAATCTGCCAAATATTGCACCCGCACCGACAACGCCCCAAAAGTTCTCGAACCAGGTTTAGCATATAATCTTTCTGCTACTTCCTTCTGTACCAATAAAACAATAGAATCAAAAGGTTCTGGATTAGGATGAGAAATCGTTCCTAATAACTTTTCAATAATTGGTCCAGTAATATTATAAGGAATGTTTGCAACCACCTTATTTTGCTTTTGGAAATTAGTAAATGCCGTTAATTGGGATGGTAAATCAAGAGTCAGGAAATCTCCTTGTAGCAATAAGAAATTTTCTTTTTCCCTCATTCTCTCAACCAGCAACTTACACAAATCTCTATCAATTTCCACCGCTAACAAAGATTTTACCAACGGTAATAACCGACGAGTTAAAATTCCTGTACCTGGGCCAATTTCCAGAACTTGATCAGTTTCTTGACAATTAGCCGCTTGGACAATTGCATTCAGAGCTTTATCACTTTTTAACCAATGTTGAGCAAACTGTTTACGGGGTTGAATCATCTTATTAAAATCAAAAATTAGACCTTTTCCAAAATATCTCGTTCCCAGTCTCTGACTGGGAATGCTATCACAGAAGCTCTGCCTCTGATATCATTAAAAGCAGCACCTTCGAGAAGTCATGCTCATACATTGTAACAGCTTGCTACCTTTGCCGCTAAAGCTTTCATGTGTCTTCCAAACTGATTACCACTAACCCAAAAGTGAGAAGGTAAATGGCCTGTTGGTGCAGATAACTTAAAAGATAATTTTTGTCGGACAGAAGTAGCATTAGGTAAATCCCAACCCACTGTACTGCAAAACTGTGCATAGTCCCCATCACAGTTATTATAAATTTGAGTTTGGATACTAAAACCAAAATGTCCTTGACTATATTTTGTCCACAATTGGTCAATTATTTCTAAATCCTGACAAGGTAAACTTTCCAAATCACTATTAGATAAATAACTACCTATCCGTTTAGATAAAGCTTGACACATTAACGCCCAAGTTTTTTCATCTGCCTTTTGCCACTGTTTCCATCCGAGTAAATTACGTAAATCAGTGTAATCTAAACCAATATCAGCATGAAGAATATTAACTGGCTGTTTTTTCCCAGATTGGGTTTTAATTTCTATTGCTGCTAAGACTTCCTGAGCAGATTTGTAGCGTTCACCAAGAGCATTATGAATTAATTTATCCAGAATTTCACTTAGATGTGGTGTAACCTGATTTCCCGGAGGTAAATAATCTCGCCATACCCAGCAATCGCTTGTGTCATCATATAAATCAAAAGGAGAAATCCCCGTTAACAACTGAATACAACTCACACCCAAACTATAAAGATCACTAGCAGGGAATACCTTACCCCGGATTTGTTCAGGAGCCATATATTCAGGACTACCAATAGTTGTTCCCGTTTTCATCATCCCAGTGGCAGAAATCAACTTAGCAACCCCAAAATCAATCAATACCAAATCTCCTCCTAGAGATTTCCGCATAATATTTTCCGGCTTAATATCCCTGTGAATCACATGATGAACATGAACAAATTCCAACACAGGTAATAAATCTTGCAATAGGTTTTGGATTTTTCCCTGATTAAAAACCCCTTGTTGTAATAATTCCTGCGCTAAAGTCTGTCCTGAAATCAACTCCTGTATTAAATATAACCTGTTTTCCTGTTCAAAATATGCCAATAATTGAGGGATTTGGGGATGGCGCAACTCATCTAAACGCACTGCTTCCTGCCGAAACAAGTCCACAGCCTTCATCAAACTGGCTTGATCTTCATCTGGAAAACAGAATTGTTTAATCGCACATTGAGGTTGGGAAGGGATATGTTCATCCACCCCTAACAATGTTCTCCCAAAACCACCCTTACCTAAAGGATAAAGGGGACGATAGCGATCTTTAAGTAAAATTGATTTACCACATTTGAGACAAAACAGCGCATTATCAGGATTTTGCGGATACAAACAGTTAGTACAAAAACTCATCACATAGTAGTTATTTTTCGGAACTACTTGTATCTTAGGTCTTCATCTGAACTGATGTCGATTTATTTTTCTTCAGCATTGTAAGTATAAAATTGATTGAATGCTCCCACCGTTTCAAATTTGTACCCTGGTATCGAGGAATCAAGTTTGATTTGTGTCTGATAGATACTAAAGATTATATAGTCTTGCCGATTAGTAGTAGTAGTAATCAAATCCTTGATATCTGGTGTAGCGGACTGAAGCATTTGTTCACAATTAACCTTGATTAATTTTTTTAAAAAACTTGGTGTCTTTTTACATACATCAGTTTCCAGGTAAGTTGTCAGCTTTTGGATGGCATACTTTTCATACTCATCCTGATTGGGGTTGCTTTTTGCCATAATTGCCCCTAAAACAGCAACGCTCGCCGCTCCTACGCATATAATGAGAGTTAAAGGTTTCATTTTTAGCCCGATCTGGTGTAGTGAGTACTCTTTTAAAGATTACCAAGAAAATTATCTAATTTCTGGCAAAAAAAGCTTGATCATTTTTCTCAGTTAGTGCTATACTCAGATAGTAACTTGAATGGCGAGCGTAGCCAAGTGGTTAAGGCAGTGGTTTGTGGTACCACCATTCGTGGGTTCAATTCCCATCGTTCGCCCTATTTCATATTTTTGAATAAAACTTTGATTAACTAATATTGTTAATAAAATTCGTCATTAGTTCTCTCAGTTGATCAGAGTAACCGAGAGAACAGCTAACACATTCTTAATACATATCCCTGTCTGAATTAATATTCACTTTCTAACTTATTAACGCCAAGAGATTCTCTGTAATCGTAACCAACGCATCCAAATTTTCGCAGGTTGATCAAAAAACGTGAAAATATCGCCAAAACCAAAGGTAGTTTTTTGGTGGTGTAACCAATGTTGTTCAGGCGTAGTGATAAATAGAAATTTACATAAGATAGTAATAGCAGGAGGTGTTTGCCACCCTAAAGCAATTACGTGTCTCCACCATACATGAAACTGACCAAACAATAAACCACAGATTACGCCAATGGGAGATAAATTCCATAACCAAACTGCTACCAGTAGATAAGGTAATGCTCCCAAAATCCCATCTAAAAGCACCTGGGAATTAAATGTTAAAATTGCATAGTGGCGGAAATTCTTTTTCCAGGAGTGATGAGTTGTCAGATGGAGGCTACCAAAAACGTGTTCAGGTACATGATAGAAGAAGGTAGAAAGAAAATCACCAAGAATCAGTAATAGCCAAGCAACAACAATAGCTTCAATCATTTGGAGTCCTGTGTACATCTATAACCCGATAGATATACCGTGTATTTTTTTATTTTACCCCTACAATCTTCCAACTAACAGGTCTCCCATAAGTAAAGATTGAGTTAATATCAGAACAAATTTAGGTTAAATTGCGTATTTAAGGCTTGCTAATAGCGTAGCACCAGCCATAAAAGTTTTTTAGATTAGGATGAATGACTATAGGAATTTAAATATTGCAAAATAGATTGTAATAACACAACCAATATTCATGTAAAGAACTTAAATAGTAGGAAATACTAAACGCGAATATTGCTAAAAGTAAAGGAACTACCGTAGTTAATTCCAACTTGCCTTTTTTGAATATTTCTAAGCAGGAAATAATAATCATTACAGGCCATAAGATAGTAGTGATAACAAACATAATAAAGGATAAGAATTTATCCTCTGGAGAAGATGTAGGTTTACGGAGAGAGAATATTAACCAATTAGTAAAAAAATAGCCAGTCATTAGGATATAACTAATAACTAAACTTGACTGGATTTGATTCACTACACCTACTCCTTTAAT
This sequence comes from Nostocales cyanobacterium ELA583, assembly GCA_037131225.1. Lineage (GTDB taxonomy): Bacteria > Cyanobacteriota > Cyanobacteriia > Cyanobacteriales > Nostocaceae > Dolichospermum. Next base: position 4,220 of record JBAXRM010000165.1, read on the forward strand.
GATATAAGGTTTCAAAAATCTGCCTATTTTCAGATACATTTTAGGTAAATGCTAAACACATATTAACCAGCAATCATACTTGATTCAAAACTGAATTTTAGACTCTGGTAATTATACTTGTTAATGTTAATTAGCTATTTCTACACTGGTATAGCATACATATAAAAAAAGTGTCAAATAGAATGCAGCATTTAATACTCTCAAATTTAAAATAATTTGAGATTGGGATAATATGTCAGAAGTGGGAAGCAAAACCCTCTTTGTCAGGGATTTTAATGTGCAAAAAAATGAGAAAAATTTATATATTGGGAATTTGCAGATGGTAATTTGCAGAAGTTCGATAACTATAGCCGAGAGAAGAATCTTTTTGAATGTGTTGTTTGATACTGTCAAAATCTATGAATTCATCAGCTACATCAATTAAATGATTTCTAGATCGGGCTTCACTATCGCTAGTTTTTGTTTGTAACCCAATTACTTCTACTCTAGCACCCACATTACTAACTGCATGAATAGCATAGGATAGATCGCCATCTCCACTAACTAAAATGGCGGTATCATAATAAGGTGCTAAAGTAATCATATCCACAGCAATTTCTACATTCAGATTTGGTTTTTTGTAATTATCTACAATTACACTCATATCTTTTGTAACTACACGATAGCCATTACGACGCATCCATAACAGAAACCCCTGTTGTTTTTCGTTGCCACTATCCATTCCTGTGTAGAAGAAAGCACGTAATAACCGAGAAGTTTTCGTTAACCGACACAGCAATTTAACATAATCAATTTCAATTCCCAGTTGTAATGCGGCATGAAATAGATTTAACCCATCAATAAAAATTGCAACTCTACCACGATTGTCATCCTCATTCAAGCCGATATGATTAGCTGGATTGGGTTCTTTAGCTTTAAGATTACCTTTAGTTGCTGGTGCTTGCCAATGGGGTTTTTCTTTTAGTTCTTTATATTCGTTGGTTTTTTTGCTAAAATTGTCAAACTGCATTGATACCTCTAAATATTAAAGTGGGGATGTTGTTGTAGGTAAATTAACAATAGCTAAAATTTAACTAATTTCCTGACGCTGTACTGGTTTAATTAATACCTATCAGGTAGATTTTAGCCAATTTCTTCTAAATAAATCTGATATTTTGTCGTTTACCTGCATATACTTTACACAAAATGCACTCTTTTGGGCAAAATCCACTATTTATATCCAGAAATTGGATTTAAGTTTCATTGGCAAATCAGGATTGTTAAATCAAAGTTAATTATTACTGGGTAATGGAGAGAGAGGGATTCGAACCCTCGTATACATTTCTGCTTGACACTCTCAGGTCTAAAGACACTGAGATTCTGCGGACAGAGTAAGCTTAGGGCTTAATACCCAAAGTCTAATTCTCGCTGCGTTCGTCAAACAACGCCTACCCAGTAAGCCCAAGTCTAAGCTTAGATTGCTGGCTACTTTTCTTAGAATGTTCGCTGCACCATTTAAATCAGCGTTAACAATTGAACCATTAGCTGACTGATACAATCCACGTTTAACGCGCTTACCTGATGCTTTCCACCCATCTGGTTTTTGACCATAAACGGGTAGGGAGTCTCCATCTAAGAAAGATGCTTTTGACGTATAAGATTCTTCGGTTTCTTGAAATCTAATCCCGTGTAAATCACATAATTGTTTTAATCGGTCTTTTAGTTTAGCTAAAGGCATTTGAACAAACTTTTGATTGTTCAATTTACCCATATTGGCATTAGATTTAAAACCTTCATTCCAGCCAATTACTAATGTGCCAATACCATGTTTTAGGCAATGGTCAATAATTAGTTTTGCGGCTTTATTAACACCATCCCGCATTTGATGGTTGCGTTTACGGGTTACTTGGTCTAACCAATTATCCCAATAAGCTTCAGGCTTATTTTCTTTACGGGTTGATACTTTCTTATTCCACAACTGATTCATTGCTTTCATCGAACGAGCATCAATTAATAAAGAATTGCCCAAAGTATCAACACAAGCTGCTAAATTGTCAGCAGTTCCTAGATCAATTGATAAAGCTTGATTGATGTCTAAATCATGTTTTTGCCTCTCGACTTGGTATGACATTTCCAGATAAAAAGCCCCATTTTTTGGGGAGATCGTAAACTCTTTAACCTTTGAGTAATCAACGTTTGAAGGCATTGTCAAGAAGAAGTCAGAAATACCAAACCATCGCCTAACAGTTAATCCTAGACAAAATCTAAGTTGTCCGTTAATTAATGTCGGAGGCTGTCCTCCTGAGTTAGGATAAGCTACCTTAAATAACTTAGATCCTGTTAAGTAATCTGGTACTTTAGGTTTAAAATGTAACTGACCTTTCAGAAATAAATCTCGCAACTCTTTAAAAGATTTAAACCCCTCTGCTACTGACATTAGAGTCTGCTGCATCGGAACTGATGGCATTGACTGGGCAACAAGTGATTTACTAATAGATTTTTCGTAAATCAAATCAAACTTGTTAGTTAGCAACTTTCCGGTTTTAAAAAATGTCTGTCGGGCAAAGTAAACACCACTATTATAAATCTTACCTGACTGTTGACAAAGATATTCCAATAATGCTTTCGTCTCGTTGTCTGGGGATAACAAAACTTGTTGAACCCCCATTGACTTCTTAATTTTAGACATTGTTTCGACCTGCAATGCTGTGATAATATTATATTAGCACAACATTAGTAGATTGGATATATGTCTAGGAAAAAAGGTTCTATGGTTTATTTGTCCGAAAAAGACAAAGAAAAATTAGAGAGTATTGCTCTAAACTGGGGAGTCTCTCAATCGTCGGCAATACAAAGGTTGATTAAAGAATATAAACTAGAATAGAGAATGTCACGGCGATTAAAATCGCCCGTGTCGCTTATATCTCAGGGCTTAAGCCACTGAGTTTTACGCTTACCGAGTGATCCTATAAACTTACCAGATGTCATCAAGAATTAAATTCAGTAAGTAAGTGAATATAAATTATCACAAAAAAATTATTTAAACCAATTCATTCAACCAACTTTTAAAACTTGCTTCTGCTATTAAAGGTTTAGAACCCTTGCCCAGCAAGGGAAAATGGAGAGAGGGGGATTCGAACCCCCGAATAAGTCACCCCATTACAGACTTTCCAGGTCTGCGCCTTCAACCACTCGGCCATCTCTCCAGGTGTCTCGCTTTGCTATAATATAATAGAATTCAAAAAAAAGCAACCTTTCAAGAAAAGATATTTTTTCACAACTCCCTGACCTAAAAGTGCTGGGTTTTAAAACACTATTCCTATAATAAAGTGTGAAACCTCAAATCCGAAAATCTCAAAATTAAGATGGTTCAAACCCACACTATTAAAGTTTACAATCGTCAAACTGGTACATCACATACTCTAAAAGTTCCTGAAGACCGTTATATCCTACATACTGCGGAACACAATGGCACAGAATTGCCCTTTTCTTGCCGAAATGGGGCTTGTACGACTTGCGCTGTCAGAGTTGTATCGGGAGAAATTCACCAACCGGAAGCCATTGGACTTTCCCCAGATTTACGTCGTCAAGGTTACGCTTTGTTATGTGTAAGTTATGCTCGTTCTGATTTGGAAGTAGAAACACAAGATGAAGATGAAGTTTATGAACTTCAGTTTGGGCGCTTTTTTGGTAAGGGCAAAGTTAAAGCGGGTTTACCTTTAGATGAGGACTAAGATTTTTTTTGTGTTCAGGTGCATGAATTTGATAGCGAGGATGGCTGCCGTGGTAGTCCGTCTTCGCATTTTTGTGCGAAAAATAATTATATTAAGCAGTTTGTTATTGTTGGTGAGTTGTCAAAGCCAAAACAATTCGACTATTGTTCCCGCTAGTTTCAAGGTATCACGGGTTGTGAGTGGACAAAGTTTGGAAGTATTGGGAATGGAAGCACAAGCAAATTTAATTTCCCAAGTGCGGTTAATTGGTTTAGATGCACCAGATATGCGTCAACTTCCTTGGGGTGAGGATGCTAAACAATTAGTAGAAACTTTAATTGGTGGTGCAGATCAAGCTGTAAATCTGGAATTTGACTTAGAAGCTAAGGATAAATTTAACCGCACCTTAGCTTATGTATGGAAAGATAAACTGTTGTTAAATGAAGAAATAGTCAAACAAGGATATGCTTTATTTGTAGCGCGATCGCCTAATCACAAATACAACCAACGTTTAGAACGCGCCCAACAATGGGCAAGAATTATGGGAAAAGGCATCTGGAACGCTGATAAACCTATGCGGGTAACTCCTGGAGAGTTTCGCCGGCTCTCTCGTTAAATCCACTGACAACCGACAACTAAATCAATATGCAAGTTTTTCTAGATATTGCTACAGAAGCCGCTTTAGCTGCGGGTGTAGTTTTACAAGATTATTTAGGTAAATTAGAAGATGCAATCACCGAAAAAGGCCGTCCTGGTGATTTAGTTACCATTGCTGATAAAGCTTCTGAACAGGTAATTTTAGAAATATTGGGTTGCCATTTTCCCCAACATTCTATTCTGGCTGAAGAGTCGGGAAAACTGGGAAATCAAGATAATGAATTTCTCTGGGCTATTGACCCTCTCGATGGGACAACTAATTACGCCCATCAATATCCCTGTTTTGCCGTTTCCATTGGGTTGCTGATTAATGGTGTACCCAAGGTGGGGGTAATTTATGATCCTTTCCGTGATGAATTATTTCGGGCTGCTGCTGGTTTAGGTGCAACTCGTAACCGTCGCCCTATTCAGGTTTCTCAAACAGCGGAATTAAGTAAAAGCCTATTAGTAAGTGGATTTGCTTATGACCGCAGGGAAACTGCTGATAATAATTACGCGGAATTTTGCCATCTTACCCATCTTACCCAAGGTGTAAGACGTGATGGTGCAGCAGCGTTGGATTTAGCCTATGTAGCCTGTGGCCGAGTTGATGGTTATTGGGAGAGGGGAATTGCCCCTTGGGACGTTGTAGCGGGGATAATATTAGTGCAGGAAGCAGGGGGTAATGTCACCGCTTATGATGGTAGTCCGATGAAGATTGAGTCGGGAAGAATTTTAGCTACTAACGGACATCTGCACAATAGTCTCAGTCAAGAATTGATGCAAGTTCCCCGTTTATCAAGTTGGACGTAATTTCGTGGGTTTTAGATCCCCGACTTCTACAACTTCAATTTGAGAAATAATGATCTTTATCAAAGAAGTCGGGGATCTTTAATCTGGATAGCGTTTTGATGTATGGAAAATTCGGAGAATTTCTATTGATTCTTCCTTGACTCGATAAATAATAATATACGGTGAATTAGAAATTATCAGTTCTCTTGTCCCTTCTACTCGTCCAGATTTACCCATCAAGGGATAATTTTCTAATTGATTTGCAGCATTTTGAATCTTTAATATTAGTTCCTGTGCTGCGGTGGGATTATCTTTAATAATGTAGTTATGCGCTTGTTTTAAGTTACGTAGCACCTGACGTAGCCATTTAATCTGCATGGATAAGTCTGGCAAATGTTGCTTTTACTTCTTCATCACTAGCAAAATCTCCAGCATCCGCTTCAGCAATACCTTTTTGGATTTCTTCTATTTGCCATTGGTACATTTCTAAATAAGCGTTTACTGCTTCATTAAGAATATAGCTTCTGTTGCGGTTTATTCCTTGTGCTAATGCGTCAATTGCGACTTTTTTGCTGCTGTCTATGCGAAAGGTAATATTTTCTTTACTCATGGTTTTGTGGGAGTAATTTGTCTTGCATTATATTATTGTATATTGCATTGTCAGATATTAGAATTTATTACTCATAAGTCATTGGTGACAAGTTAAGGAAAAGGGGAAATTGTCAAGGGTGGTATTTGTAGT
>JBAXRM010000166.1:0-9828 GCA_037131225.1 Nostocales cyanobacterium ELA583
CCGAAAATTCTAGGGTCCAAAATCTAAAATCCAAAATCTAAAATTTTTCGGTCAACATCTTGACCTTTAACAGATTATACACAAGAGTATTTTTGTCAAGATGTTGTGGTATTTGTTTTAGTTAGTTGTGCAAATGTTAACTCTTGCCTAAATCATCTCTAGCTACAAAGCTATTCATCTTGATTTATTTTTAAAGTTACTCCTGTCCCAGTTTGACCGGTTTTGCCTTATGTCTGACCTTCCTTTTACTTTAGATCAGTTACGGATTCTCAAAGCGATCGCCCAAGAAGGGAGTTTCAAACGGGCTGCTGATAGCCTTTATGTCTCCCAACCTGCTGTCAGTTTGCAAGTTCAAAACCTAGAACGACAACTGGATGTTCCCCTCTTTGACAGGGGAGGCCGTCGCGCTCAATTAACTGAAGCTGGACATCTCCTACTCAACTATGGAGACAAAATCCTCAGTTTATGTCAGGAAACCTGCCGGGCTATTGAGGATTTACAAAATCTTCAAGGAGGGACATTAATTGTTGGTGCTTCCCAAACCACTGGTACTTATCTGCTGCCAAAAATGATTGGCTTATTTCGCCAAAAATATCCAGATGTAGCCGTGCAATTACACGTTCATTCCACCCGTCGCACGGCTTGGAGTGTATCTAATGGACAGGTTGATTTGGCGATTATTGGTGGAGAAATTCCCACTGAATTAGGTGAATCTTTAGAAATTGTTCCCTACGCTGAAGATGAATTGGCACTTATCTTGCCTACGTCCCATCCCTTTGCCAAATTAGACACAATCCAAAAAGAAGACCTATATAAACTACAATTCATTGCTCTTGACTCCCAATCAACTATCCGCAAAGTCATTGATCAGGTTCTAGCCCGGTGTGATATTGACACCAGACGGTTTAAGTTTGAAATGGAACTAAATTCCATAGAAGCCATTAAAAATGCTGTTCAATCAGGTTTAGGCGCTGCCTTTGTGTCTACTTCAGCGATCGCTAAAGAATTACAAATGGGTGTCCTACACCGTACCCCCATTGAGGGAGTTGTGGTGAAGCGCACACTTTGGCTAATATTTAACCCTAACCGCTATAGATCCAAAGCCGCAGAAGCCTTTAGCAAAGAAATCTTACCTCAGTTTGCTAACCCTGTCTGGACTCAGGAGATGTTAAAATTATCACAAATGAATCTAGTGGTAAATAATACATTAGATATAGCAACACCTAACTCTGCTGATGTTAAATAAACACCTTGTCACCAATTAAAAGTCATTAGTTAATCCCAAATGGCTAATGACTACTGACTAAAGAATAATATGGAAGTCTACTGTACTCGTTCCCACTGTCAGCGGCTAAAACTATTAACGACAGACTAGCTGATATTTTAGATAAAATGCTGTTACCAGCCGCTAGTGAGCGATTTCAGTCAGCCCAGAAAGTCCTAGAAGCCCTTTCTTCCCCTCTTCCTACAGTTATCCCGACAGCAGCCACAAATACAACAATCACCTCAAAAACAACTTCTAGTACAACCAGCTTTTAGTACATGGGAATTATTAGCTGGGGCGGCTTTTAGTGGATTTGAAGGGGCATTAATAGCGATCACCCTTTTTAGTTTAATTAAGAATCCAATTATCCCAATTATCACTTTGGCTATTTCTATTGTGATTTTAAGTGGTTTAATTTTTTCTCAAACTAGACGCTGGTTAGAAAAAAATGACTTATTAATTATCCCCACTATTAGTTTTGCAATTATATTTTTTATTCCCTTTTTACGAGGAGGTATTGGCATTCAACAAATAGTTATTTTAGGATTTGCGTCTGCCTTAATTGCCATTTCAGTTACAACCTTATTTCGTCTGATTTATAAATTAATATCTGCGATTATTTAAACAATATTTAGAAAGTGAACAATTAACGTATGACTCAAAAAAATGAAACTCAGATAATTATTCTATCTTTGATTGCTACCATTACCCTCATTTTTGGTGGTGCGTAGTTTTTAATAGAACGTTGAGCGCAAATTAATAAAAATGAAGTTACTAATACCAATAACTCCAGTAGTTCCAATTCTAAAAATTCCAGTCAGAACTTAATAGGTTCTAATAATTCATCAAATAATTGTCATATATCCAACTTACCGTAGGGAACATTTAGTTACGGTGGGAGTACAACCTGGGACCCAATCCGAAGAGATATAGATTCTGAATTGCAAAAAAATTGTTCTCAGTTTGTTTTACGCTATACCCAAACCACCAATGAAAAACCAGGTTCAGGTACGGGAATTAAAATGTTGATAGCTAATCAACTAGCTTTTTCTCAATCTTCTCGCTCAATTAAACCAGAAGAAAATGCCCAAGCCCAACAAAAAGGATTTAGTCTCAAAGAAATTTCCGTTGCCCTTGATGGTATAGCGATCCTAAAAGACTACCAAATAAAAATATCAGCTTATTTTTAACAACATATAAGGGAGAGAAAAATTCGGTTTTATTCTGTGAAATTGGATAATCTATGTTATTTTTTGGATTTCTCTAATATAGAAAAACTAAAACCGCAGAGTCAACCCCTTCGGAGAAATTAAAAGTCAAAAAGGCTGATAAAAACTCATTTTTACAAGCAAGATCAATAATTGGAACTAGGTGGGTAGTCCCAATTTGAAGATCCAGCTTTTTGAGTGCCGTATTCATGATTAAGGAACTCAAGACATCTTATTTCATATCCGATTACCCAAAATCTGTTTGTGGTGGTCAAACAGATTTGTGAAAATGAGGAGCAGGTTCACCGAACTAATTACCCAATTTGGACTAGTTAGAATCTGCTGATACCTGCCATTGGTGTTTTGTGAGAGTGGCAAACTCTCAGTCGACATCTATCAATCTACTGCTCATTAGAGATTTGAACTACTTCCTAGCTGGTTCTATTGATAGATTCAGCAGGTAGGCAAATCAAATTATCTCCTTGGGTAAGGATTAAACCACGTTGACGTAATTTACCCATTAAACGAGTGACAGTAACACGGGTTGAACCAATGGCGCTGCCAATTTGGGCATGGGTAAGGGGGAAAGGTAAGCAATAACCACGAATGACATCAGGATCAGTTTCGCTCATGGAAGGCTCTCCATATTCCTCAATTAGCAAGGTGAGAAATCCTAAGAGACGGTCAATTGTGCGGCGCTGTCCTAAAGCACTCAACCAGAGTAACTTGCGCTGATGCTGATATCTAAAAGCATCCATAACTTCACGGCGGAAGTGAGGCCAGTTGTCTAGGTCATGCCAGTACATCCACAGAACCGCTGTTTGGTCAACGTGGGCGTAGGATTGGAGTGTGAATGGAGATTGTGCAACAATTTCAAAGGGTTGTCCTGCTCCCACAAAACCCAAGAAAGCTTCTTCTGGAGTTCTGTTAATGCGTCTAGATGTTAACTGACTAGCAGTAGCACTGACTTGAGCAGTTCCTACCATGCGGATAGCACCTCTTTGGACTAAATAGAGCAAACCAGGTCTAGCAGGAATGCGCTCATCTTTACTGAAGGTGCGGCAGCGGTAGTGTTCTTGGGCCCAGTCAAGAATACGTTGCCAAGTTAGGAAAGGACGTGAAGCTTCGGAAAATGAAGATGGAGATTGCATAGGTAACAACAAAGAGAGTTTGGCAGCAAAACAAAGACTTGATAAGAAAAGTGCAAGGAGTGTCTTTGTGTTAACGGGGTAGGCAGAACGCCTAACAGCGCCAGCCCTCCAATGGGATAAAAAGCTAAATTGCTTTCTATTTTTTTCTTATACTTCCTACTGTACAACAAAGGTAGTAAAGATTACCCATTTTTTATACATTATTCATCAAATTTCATCCTACTCTCATTTTTCCTGACATCAGTAAACTTCTATCTCAAGGTAGATGGAACAGGATAAAATGATGCACACCATAAATTTTTTACAAAAGAATACGTGTCTTATAGACTACATTTCAGCCAAAATAAAGCAATTAAGCAGCTAGTAAGTGGATATTTAGCGTCTTCTCTCGGTATTTTTACCAATAATGAGGAAATGACAAGCATAAAATGGACAAAAATTCCTCTCTACCAAGGGGGATATAATCAAAAAATTTTATATATTTCTGGTGTGGCTATAGGAATATCAAAATCTCAGAATTCACCAGTTATGGAAGTTGCTGGCGCGATCGCAGGGTATTTAGCTCAAAATAGTGATAGTTTATTTAGAGTCAAAGTGACTCCCCCTGGTGAGATTCATATAGAACTCATTGACTCTACGTTAGCGGCTTGGCTACAAAGTCTTATAGTCGCCACAAAAACTGGACACTTGGTAAATAATTTTTTTGATGACCAATTACGAACTTCGTTAAATTCACTAAAAGTTTTTACAATTCAATACGCTCATGCAAGATGCTACTCTTTATTGCGACTAGGAAATCAAGAAGGACTAATTAAACTTGATAGGACAGATATTAAAAGTTTTATATCCGTCAACCCTATACCTTGGCTGAATGATGATCAAAAAGTTCGCCTTAATCATCCTGATGAGACTTTTCTGATTCATCAATTAGTCAAAGTGGTAGATGATTTAGTTTGTGCGGATAGTAGTTCTATTAACTGGGAAAAAGCAGGTGAGAACTTGAGTCAAGCTTGTGAGAATTTCTGGTGTAATTGTCGGATTTGGGGAGAAGTGAAAATTCATGATCCAGAATTAGCTCAAGCAAGATTAGGATTGCTGATAGCAACTCAGTTGGTTTTAAGGTCTGTGCTAGAAGAAAAATTGGGAGTTGTTGCACCTTTAGAACTTTAATTTGTGAAAATAGGGCGCTTTCTCCTGACTGGGCGCAGGAGTCACCGATTCATCAACAAACTTTAATGGATATTCACAAAAACTTTTAAAAAGTCTCTTGACAAAATAAATATCTCTGAATATGATTACCCTTGTGTGAGGAGCATAAATTAGAAAAGACACCGAGACGAAACACGGCCAGTCGTCGGTGTCTTTTCTTGTGTGTGGATTTTTTTAATTAAGTAAGAATTTTTCCATTGCTACTGCTGCACCATCTAACTCTACACTAGGTGCTACCCAATCAGCGATCGCTTGCACTTCTACTGGTGCGTCACCCATGGCTACACTAATACCCGCATAGCCCAGCATTTCCACATCATTGAAATTATCACCAATAGTCATGACATGATGACTTTCTAAACCTAGAATTTCTTCAGCTAGATAACGGACAGCATTGCCTTTGTTAACATGAGTATTAGCTGCTTCCAAAAAAGTAGCCACAGATGTTGTCATATATAACTCTGCTGGTTGATATCTACGGCGTAAATTAGCTAAAAGTTGTTGAATTAAATCTGCGTCATCACATAATGCTAAAACTTTTGTAGGCTGATGATTCTCTAATAATTGACGTAAATCACCGACAGGAATAGCTTTCACCCCACAACGTTGTTGATAATTTTCTGTTTCTTTCGTGATTTCTCGCACATAAAGTTGGTCGTTGATGTAAAAATGGACTGAAAGGAGCGATCGCAAATCTGGCTGTTCAAAGTATTCTAGTAGTTGGTAAGCAATTTCCGTAGATACAGATAAATGACGGTGAATTTTGTTATCCTGGGGATCTTGAATCCAAGCCCCCTGATAAGCCACTAAAGGCAGCGTAGAGCCAATTTCCTGATGAAATCGCAAAGCCGAACAATACATCCTTCCCGTAGCTATAGCGACCTGAATCCCTTTTGCTTGTACCGCAGCAATAACTTCCTTGACAGTCTGACTGAGAGTATTGGAATGTCCAACGATTGTTCCGTCTATATCTAGGACTAACAGTTTAATATCTTTGCTCATTTTGACCCTGATTTGGTGTTAAGTAATTTTTAGGCATTGTATCCATAAACTCCCCAGTTTTTAGCATTGCTTGAAATTATACAAGTATAAATATGACAATTTTTTCCTACTTATTGACAATAGTTTAGGCTTTTTTCAAAAAATTAAGTTAGCCGATCTAAGTCAACCAACCACTAACAATAATCTCTCCAAATAGAGTAATCATATTTGATTTTTGAATAGATGCGTAGGGTGAACGCACCATTATTGAAGATGCTGTGCGTTACGGATTTCATCCTAACTAATTTTGTTCAAAAATTGAATAGTAATCCTATATTTGGATGGAAGATATTAGACAATTAAAGAACCCAAAAGGAAATAACAATGGATAATTTTTTGTTTTTAACCAGTGTATTCCCATCAGTTGATATTTTCATAGGATTTAAACCAGCTTTAAAAAGAAATACAAAAGGCAAAACAATTTTTAGTTTTTATGATGTTGATGAAAATTTAATAGGTAGTCGGGTATTAAAATAAGCCAGAGGTTTAAAAAAACTATTAAGAGCAAGTTTGGAATTGGAAGCAAGAAAAAGAATTTAGAATTAATTTTGAGTAAAGTGATTAGGCTACCCAGTCTTTACATAATAACTCTGCTTGTTCTAACACTGTGGAAGTTGCTTTTTCCTGTTTATCTGGGGGATAACCATACTTTTTGAGTAATCGTTTAATGGTCACTCTTAATTTAGCTCTAACATTTTCTTTAACTGTCCAATCAATGGTTAAGTTAGCACGAATCGCTTTGACTAAATCACGAGCGATCGCTTTAAGTATATCATCTCCTAAGCTGAGAACTGCACTATCATTCACTTCTAAGGCATCATAAAAAGCGGTTTCATCTTCAGTTAGTCCCAAGTTTTCACCCCGTTTTTGTGCCTCCCGCATAGCTTTGGCTAGTTCAATCAATTCATTGATGACTTGGGCTGTTTCAATGGCACGATTTTGATATTTTTTGATGGTATTTTCTAACATTTCTCGAAAGGAACGAGCTTGAATTAAATTCTTGCGAGAACTGATTTTAATTTGCTCATTAATTAATTTTTGTAAGGTTTCTAAAGCTACGTTTCGATAGGGTAAACCGCGCACTTCTTCCAAAAATTCATCGTCAAGAATAGCGATATTTGATTTCTTTAATCCAGCAGATGCAAAGATGTCTATTACTTGGTTACTAGCGATCGCTTTAGAAACAATTTGTCTAACTGCTGCATCTATATTTTCTGAGCTTTTACCGTCAACTATGGTATGTTTTACCATCGCTGCTTTGATAGCTTGAAAAAATCCCACTTCATCCCGAATTTTAATTGCTTCATCGGTACTACTAACCAGGGCAAATGCTTGGGATAATTCACCTACAGCCTTGATATAACGTTGTTTACCGTCTTCTATGCCTAAAATATGATTGAGAGCAGCAGGAATGATTGATACTCGTTCTGTGGGTTTACCTGTAAAGAATTTCTGGTAGTCAAAACCGTGATACATGGCTTTAACAATTTCGTGTTTTTCCTGCAATACAGCTAGGGCAATACTGGTATCAATGCCTGTTTCCCCTCTATCCTTTTCTGTATAGTCTTTGAGTGCCTCTTTGAGTTGTTCCGCTATGCCCAAATAGTCAACTATTAACCCCCCTGGTTTATCCTTAAAAACCCGATTTACCCTAGCTATAGCTTGCATTAAATTATGTCCCTGCATGGGTTTATCTACATATAAAGTATGTAAACTGGGAGCATCAAATCCTGTTAACCACATATCCCGAACTATGACTAATTTAAAGGTATCATCGGCTTTTTTGAAACGTTTAGCTAAATCTTTTCGGGCTTTTTTACTGCGGATGTGGGGACGCATTTTTAGATCATCAGCAGCAGAACCAGTCATGATAACTTTTAACACCCCTTGGTTATCATCCTTACTCTCCCATTCTGGTTTTAGTTGAATAATAGCACTATACAAATCTGCACATATCCGACGACTCATACAGACAATCATCCCCTTACCATCTCTGAGTTCTGGTGCTGCGGTGCGATTTTCGAAATGTTCAACAATATCTTTGGCAATTTGATCAATGCGTTGTTCTGCACCAACTAAAGCCTCTAATCTTGCCCATTTACTTTTGAGTTTTTCTTTGCTAGTGAGTTCTTCTGCTTCTGTAACTTCCTCAAATTCTGGATCTATTTTGAGAAATTCTGAAGGTACTAAATCTAATTTTGCTAATCGCGTTTCATAGTAAATTTTGACTGTAGCTTCATCTTCAACTGCCCGTTGAATGTCGTAAATATCAATGTAATTGCCAAAGGTTTCAATGGTATTTCTATCTTTTTGAGAAATAGGAGTACCTGTAAAGCCGACAAAGGACGCTTGAGGGAGTGCTTGTCTTAAATATGTTGCATAACCTTGTTGAATATAAGCTGCTTCTGAGTTAATTTCCTGTGGTTTTATTTTAGATTGAGTATTGTAACTACTAGAAGATTCAGCTACTTTAATGTTAGGTTTTTGTTGATGTTTTGGTGTGAGATAGGAAACCTTTGATGATTCATTTTTTGCAGATTTGACGACGATTTTCGCATTAAATCCATATTGGCTTCTGTGTGCTTCATCGGCAATTAAAACAATGTTACGGCGCTGGGAAAGTTCGGGATATTCGTTACCTATTTCTGGGGCAAATTTTTGGATAGTGGTAAATACAATTCCCCCAGATGCTACTGTTAATAATTCTGTGAGATGTTCCCTATTTTCTGCTTGTATAGGGTTTTGGTGTAATAAATCAACGCAGGATGAAAAGGTATTAAATAATTGGTCGTCTAAATCATTTCTATCAGTTAAAATCACTAAAGTGGGATTTTTCATTTCTGGTTGTTGTATGAGTTTCCCACTATAAAAAGTCATGGTTAGACTTTTACCACTACCTTGAGTATGCCAGACTACACCAACTTTTTTATCTCCATCTGTGCGGGTAGCTGTAATAGTAGAAGTGATGGCTTTATTAACAGCATGATATTGATGATAACCTGCCATTTTTTTAATGATTGTCTCTTCGTTAACTTCAAAAACAATGAAGTATTGGAGAATATCTAATATATTTTTTTGATTAAAAATGCCTTTGATAATAGTTTCTAATTCTGCTTTTCCTTTAGGAACAATATTTTCACCATCTACAGAACGCCAAGGCATAAACCGTTCCCAATCTGCGGTTAATGTTCCTATTCTGGCATAAGTTCCATCGGAGATAACGAGTATTTCATTATAGGTAAATAAACAGGGAATATCATTTTTATAGGTTTGTAGTTGGTTAAATGCACCGTGTAAAGTGGCGTTTTCATCGGTGGGATTTTTGAGTTCAATTACAGCAATAGGTAAACCGTTGATGAAGATGACCACATCAGGAATACGGGGGGTTTTACCTGTTTCTTTGACCCGAAATTGATTAACTACTAACCAATCGTTTTGATGAATATCTGTAAAATCAATTAATTGGACTTTTTTATATTGAGTCTGTCCATTTTGTTGGTATTCTACATCTATTCCATTTGTTAAGTATTGATGAAAGCGGCGATTGTTTTCATAAAGTATTGGTGTTTCGGTGCGGGTGATTTTTCTAATTGCGTCTTGGATAGCGTGAAAGGGAATATGGGGGTTTATGGTTTGTAAGGCATTTTGGAGGCGGTTTATAAGGATAACTTCGTTATATTCTTGGCGTTCTGTTTGGGGGGTGTCAGGGGCGATTTCTGTACCATTTAAGGTGGTGTAGCCGAGTTCTGATAGCCAGTCTAGGGTGGCTTGTTCAACAATGGATTCGGTGAATTTTTCTGACATCTTTTGAAGTATTTGATTTTATAGAGAGGGTTTAGCAGTGCTTAATGGTCTCCACTTAAGCTAAAAATAGCTTATCTGTTGGCTTCCATACCCGTCAATAAATGCCAGGGAATAAATGCCAGGGAATAAATGCCAGGGAATAAATGCCAGG
>JBAXRM010000167.1:0-9826 GCA_037131225.1 Nostocales cyanobacterium ELA583
ACACGTAAAGTTTGTTCTTTACAAGCTCAGTGGCTTTAGCCCTGAGTTATTGACATATGTGCCTATTTGGGCAACTAATTATCTAAGTTATCACTACTTGAGAATGGAATGATTTTTCTTAAACCTACTGTAACAATTAACCAAAACCTCCTCCTCCTGGAGTTTCAATCACAAAAATATCTCCCGGTTGCATCTCTACAGTTGCGGTACTGCTTAAAATCTCCTCAGTGCCATTTTGACGTTGTACCCAATTACATCCTACTTTTCCCGCTTCTGCACCATATAATCCAAAGGGAGGAACACGACGATGACCAGAAAGAATATTAGCCGTCATTGGTTCTAAAAACTTAATCCGACGGATTACCCCATTACCTCCCGAATGTTTGCCTTTTCCTCCACTATGGGGACGCAAACTAAAACTTTCTACCTGGACAGGATAACGAGTTTCTAAAACTTCTGGATCAGTTAAGCGCGAGTTAGTCATGTGGGTATGAACTGCATCGGTACCATCAAAATCAATTCCTGCACCTGAACCACCACAAATAGTTTCATAATATTGATATTTTTGATTACCAAAAGTGAAATTATTCATTGTTCCCTGGGAAGCGGCCATAACACCCAAAGCACCATATAAAGCATCAACAATAGTTTGGGAAGTTTCGACATTTCCGGCTACTACTGCTGCTGGATAAATTGGGTTCAACATACAACCTTGAGGAATAATAATTTCTAAAGGTTTGAGACAACCAGCATTGAGGGGAATATTATTATTAACTAATGTCCTAAATACATATAAAACTGCTGCTTGGGTTACAGCCTTGGGAGCATTGAAATTACTATTGAGTTGTGCAGATGTACCAGTGAAATCAATCTTAGCACTGCGATTTTCTCGATTAATTATTACCTTAACTTGAATTTTTGCCCCATTATCCATTTCATAAATAAATGAGCCATTTTGCAAAACATCAATTGCCCGTCTGACTGATTCCTCTGCATTCTCTTGAACAAACTGCATATAAAGTTGGACTGTTTTTAGTCCATATTGATTAACCATTTTAATAAGTTCTTGTAATCCCCTGGCATTAGCAGCAATTTGGGCTTTAAAATCGGCAATATTTTGGTCAGGATTACGGCTAGGATAGGGATGATTTAATAAATAATTTCTCACGGCTGTTTCTTGAAATTCTCCCTGTTCTACTAAGAGAAAATTATCAAATATAACTCCTTCTTCTTCTACTGTGGTACTATGAGGAGGCATAGAACCGGGAGTAATGCCACCTATATCTGCTTGGTGTCCACGAGATGCAACATAGAAGATAATTTGTTTGTTTTCTTGATCAAAAATTGGGGTAATTGCTGTGACATCAGGTAAATGTGTTCCTCCGTTATAGGGGTTATTTGATAAATAAACATTTCCCGGTTTAATATTGTCACCTTGATCATTAATTAAACTGCGGACACTATCACTCATTGAGCCTAAATGTACAGGAATATGAGGAGCATTGGCAACTAATAAACCAGAATTATCAAAAATAGCACAGGAAAAATCTAGCCGTTCTTTAATATTGACTGATGTTGCTGTGTTTTGGAGAACAATTCCCATTTGTTCGGCGATAAATTGATAGAGATTTTTGAATATTTCTAAACGAACGGGATCTGGTTGAGATGTGGTGTACATTTTTTGATTGAATTAATTTTAATATCAAGGAGATGTTGGGTTTTCTTGAATTAACCCAACATACAAATTGTTTTTTAAATGGTATCTGGATCAATATTTAATTCCCGCAATTTTGCAGCTAAACGTTCTGCTCGTTGAGTTTCACGTTCTGCTCGTTGAGTTTCACGTTCTGCTTTTTGGATTGCATATTCTGCTTTTTGGATTGCATATTCTGCTCTTTGAACTTCTGCTTCTGCGGTTTCTTCAGGTGTGGGTATTAAACTTGAATCTGGGGTGAAATAACGTAATAAACCATTATTAATTCCCAAGAATAGGCCTAATTGTTCACTCCATAAATGTCCTTGCTCATTGGCTTTGATAGGTTGATATTTAGCATCTACTAAATGAAAACCTGCAAATTCTAATGTATAGGGGTCAAACCAAAAGTATTCTGGTGTGCGGAAAGTATCTTGATAAAGTTGTTTTTTAGATTCTCTATCTGTCTTTGCTGTTGTTGGTGAGAGAATTTCCACAATCACATGAGGATATTTACCATTTTCTTCCCAAACTACCCAACTTTTACGGGTTTTAAGTTCAGTTCCTAGAACTACAAAAAAATCGGGACCCCGAAAATTTTCTGTTTTTCTTTGGTGAGGACTATAATAAATACTCAGATTTCCTGCAGCATAGAAATCTGTTCTATCTTTCCATAACCATTTGAGACATTTGATTAAGAGCATAATTTGCTCTAAATGTAGTTCTGTTTCCACGGGAGGTTCATCACTATATAAATCGCTGGGAGGAAAAATTACATCTGGGAAGATATTTTGTTCAGATACTAATTCTTGAGTAATCATCATGATATGATACCAAGTAGTTGTTTATTGATCTTAGCATTAATTGAACGCAGATAAACGCAGATTTCCATAAAATTGCTATAAGTTTACTTTCTAGATAAAATTAGATGATTACGTTCAGTTAATTTTGCTTTCCAGTTGGGTTCAATTACTATTGTACTGATTTTTTCAATAATAATTGCAGCACCATTTATATTATCTCCTGGTTGTAATTTTTCTCGCAGATAAACTGGTGTGTCATGCCATTTTTCAGCAGTAAACATTTTCACGATTTTAACAGGTTGGGGTGTTTCTTCTACTGAGCGTTTACGAATGATTACAGGTTCTTCAGGAGTATCCATTTTTTGGATTACTTCCACAGATATAGATTCAATAATTAATAGCTTTTCTGTTTGCATAAAACCATAACGTGATTTATGTTCAGTTTCAAATTGTTGTTGCATTCCTGCGATATCTGAGGTAAAATCAACGGTTAAAATGGAATTAGTTCCTTCATATTTTAAATTAACTTTTTTCAGTATTTCTTCTTTGAGTTTCGTTTCTGCTTGCTGGTTTAACTCGCTTCGTGCTTGAATTTCTAAAGATGCCATTAGTTTCTGTAATTGAGGAATTAATGTTTGATTTAAAGGTTGTTCTATTCCTGTAATTTTGGTAACTCTGACATCAGATAAACCCATTCCATAGGCAGAAAGAACTCCCGCAAAAGGGTGAAGAAATATCTTTTTCATTCCTAAAATATCAGCAATTAAACAAGCAACTTGTCCTCCTGCACCACCAAAACAACAAAGTACATATTCACTAACATCATAACCTCGTTGAAGGCTAATTTTTTTAATAGCATTTGCCATATTTTCTACAGCAATGGCAATAAAACCTGATGCTATTTGTTCAGGAGTTTGATCATTGTTGGTGACAGATTTAATTTGTTCTCCTAATTCTCTAAATTTATGAATGACTATTTCTTTATCTAGGGGTAATTTACCTTCACTCCCAAAAACTGCGGGGAAATATTGGGGGTGAATTTTTCCTAACATGACGTTAGCATCTGTCACGGTTAATGGTCCACCACGACGATAGGAAGCAGGTCCTGGATTTGATCCAGCCGATTCTGGTCTAACACGATAACTTGAACCATCAAAATATAAAATTGAACCACCTCCGGCTGCAATCGTGTTAATTGCTAATACGGGAACTCTCATTCTTGCCCCTGCAATTTCTGAATCTAGTTCTCTTTCATATTCTCCTTTAAAGTGAGCAACATCTGTACTTGTTCCCCCCATGTCAAAGGTGATAATTAAATCAAAACCTGCTCTTTTGCTGGTTTCAACTGCACCGACAATACCACCAGCAGGTCCACTTAAAATACTATCTTTACCTTGAAATTGTTCTGCGTCTGTTAATCCTCCATCTGATTTCATAAACATTAATCTGACGTTGGGTAAGTGACTAGCTACTTGGTTAACATAGCGACGGAGAATAGGAGTTAAATAGGCATCTACAACGGTTGTATCTCCTCTACTTATGAGTTTCATTAAGGGACTGACTTGATGGGATATGGAGATTTGTGTAAAGCCGATTTCTTGGGCAATTTGGGCTACTTGTTGTTCATGTTTGGGATAGCGATCGCTGTGCATGAAAACAATGGCACAACTTCTAATTCCTGTGTGATAAACTGTTTTTAAGTCGTTGCTAACTTCTTCAATATTTACTGGTATTAATTCATTTCCATAAGCATCATATCTTTCATCTATTTCTATTACCTGTTCATACAGCATTGTCGGTAAAATAATCTGTCTGGCAAAGATATTTGGACGATTTTGATAACCAATTCTTAAAGCATCTTTAAATCCTTTAGTAATGAGCAAAACCACCCTATCTCCATGTCTTTCTAACAGCGCATTTGTAGCTACTGTTGTTCCCATTTTCACTACTTCTATTGTTTGATAGGGAATGGGTTGATAACTGGAAATGCCGATAATATCCCGAATCCCTTGAATAACTGCATCTTCGTATTTTTCAGGATTTTCTGACAATAATTTATAAACTATTACCCATTCTTGATTAGGCAAAGATACAATTAAAAACCGTGCTGTATTGTTTGAAAGTCTGTTTATTATTGTTTGATTATTAGTGACAGCAACTATATCTGTAAATGTACCACCTCTATCTGCAAATATTTTTAACATTTCTCTATCTATTGGTATTTGGTATATGAAATGATCTTTTTAACCAAGATAACCGAACATTAAGGCACTCCAACCCATAATACCACCACCCACAATTAAATAGGCAGCATTAATGCGGTAGCGAATTACTAAAATTGCTGAAATCAAAGCTATTCCTAAACCTAAAAAATCTATATAATTGGTTTTTGGTAATATTAAAGTAGCTATTCCTAATTGAATTGTGGTTAATACCATTAACCCCACAGCACTAACATTTACAGCATCTAAAAAAGGTCTTGTCCAAGATGAATTACGAAGACGATTCATGAAAGGATTTAAAGCAGCAACAAATACAAATGAAGGCAGAAAAATTCCTAAAGTTGCGACAATTGCCCCCGGAAACCCAGCAATTACATAACCAATAAATGTTGCGGTAGAAAGTACAGGTCCAGGAGTAAATTGGCCAATAGCAATTGCATCTAATAATTGTTGTTGTGTTAACCAACCATATTCTTCTACTAATCCTCCTTGCAAAAATGCAATTAATAAATAACCTCCACCAAACAAGACACTACCTACCTTAAGAAAAAATAAACCCAATTGCCATAAAGGCACAGAAATATGATTATTTATCGCTGTATTCAAAGTTGTGGTAGTTTGCAAAAATGTAGTTGTAGTTAAACCAATAATCATTAAATTATTTTGATTACCACTACGTAACCAAATCATTCCTAATATTCCTCCTAGCAATAAAGCCACAACTTCGTTAATTTTAGCAAACCAAGTTATTACCCCAACTGCTATAGCAATTATGAGTAATTGTCGAGTTTTTACCGCTTTTTTTCCTAACCCCCAAATAGCATTAATGATAATTGCTAAAACAACGGGTTTGATTCCATAAAGTAGCGGTGCAACCTGGGGTAAAGTTCCATAATTAACATATACCCAAGCCAATAAACCTGTAATTAAAATCGCGGGTAAAATAAAACAAACTCCAGCAACTATTAATCCTAACCACCCTGCATAAATATATCCGATATGAATAGCCATTTCTGTGGAATTTGGACCAGGAATTAAGTTTGTTGCCCCTAACAAATCTAGAAAATGTTCTTGTGTCAACCATTGACGACGCTTAACTACTTCATCTTCTATCATGGCAATATGGGCAACTGGTCCACCAAAGCCAATAATGCCTAATTTGAGAAAGAGTTGGGAAACTTCAGTTAAGCGATTTAATAATGAATTATTCATAAGGTTTAACCTTTAAAGCTATATCTGGATAATCACTAAATACACCATCTATGCCTAAACTAAAAAATATTTCATATTCTCTTTGCGGATTTCTTTGACAGTCTGAGGGTAAGAAACAATCTTCATTTCTAAAAGTCCAAGCATGAACCTGTAAATTAGCTATGTGAGCATCTATAATTAAAGATGTCGATGATAATAATTTACCATGAATATCTCTAGGAATCAATAAGTTTTTATGTACACCTATGGCTTGGGCATATTCAGCAATTTCTTTTAACCCGTTTTGACTTAATAAATCTATATATGTCCGCGGATCATCATCAATAATAAAATTGTATGGTTTACCAATATCATTAATTAATTGCACTAGGGGTAAATCTGTTTTTTGAGATAATTCTTTTAGATTGCTAACTTCAAATGATTGAATAAATACAGGTAAATTAATTCCCTGTAAATTCAATAACAAAATTGCTTCTAATGGTAAACCAATAGACTTAAAATAACTGGGATGTTTAGTTTCTGGATAAATGCCAATATTGCGACAAATTACTTGACTTTTATGCTTTACTAAATCAATGATTTCTGTAAAAGTGGGAATAGCTAATATTCCGTTATAAGCTGTATTTTGGGGACGAATTTGGGGAATGCGTTCTTTCGCTGTTAATGTTTTAATTTCTGCTATGGTAAAATCTTCTGTAAACCAACCTATTTTAATTTCACTATCAATGATTTTAGTGGTTTTTAAATGAGCAAATTCGGGATGATTAGCAACATCGGTAGTTTCTGATATTTCGTTTTCATGACGGGCAATTAGAATCCCATCTTTAGTTATTACTAAATCTGGTTCAATGTAGTCAGCACCTAAATCAATTGCTAATTCATAGCTGGCTAAAGTATGTTCGGGACGGTAGCCGCTTGCGCCTCGATGAGCGATAATAATAGGGGAGTTATCTGTGAAAGTTTGAGTCATGACTGCTTGCTCATTTTATTTATAATTAAAGTCCCATTGCTATTATTGTTTGGTTATGAAACTCATGATGTCAACTCAACCCGAACTAAAGCGTATAGAAGAATTGCGATGTTTATTACAAAAGGCAAGTTATGCTTATTATGTACTAGATGCACCAAATATGGAAGATACGGTTTATGATCGACTGTATCGAGAATTGCAAGAATTAGAAACGAAGTATCCAGAATTAATTACGACCGATAGTCCGACTCAGCGCATTGGTGAAAGACCTGCTACTCATTTTACCTCAGTCCGCCATAATATTCCCCTTTATAGTTTGGAAAATGCTTTTAATATTGAAGAATTGCAAAATTGGGATCAGCGTTGGCGACGACACGCACCTAGTCAGTATAATGACGGAGAAATAGAATATGTATCTGAGTTGAAAATTGATGGTGCTGCTTTAGCTTTAACCTATGAAGATGGCGTTCTAGCAAGAGGTACAACTAGAGGAGATGGGGTAATGGGTGAAGAGATTACCCAAAATGTGAGAACTATTCGCTCAATTCCCCTGCGTTTGAATTTTGACGGGTTGGAAAATATTACTAAGGTGGAAGTACGAGGAGAAGTATTTTTACCTTTACAGGTATTCAAGGAAATTAACGAGAAAAGACAGAAAGCTGGGGAACAAGTATTTGCTAATCCGCGCAATGCTGTAGCTGGTACGCTTAGACAATTCGATTCGCGGATTGTGGCACAGCGGCAATTAGATTTCTTTGCCTATACTTTACATATTACGGGTTTGGATGATTCCAGTATTGCCAATACCCAATGGGAAGCTTTAGAACTATTGCAAAGGTTGGGTTTTCGAGTTGATACCAATCATAAACTCTGCTATTCTATCGCTGAAGTGGCTGAATATTACCAATATTGGGATACAGAACGGCTGAATTCTCCCTATATGACAGATGGTGTTGTAGTTAAATTGAATACCTTTAGACTGCAAGAACAATTGGGGTTTACACAGAAATTTCCCCGCTGGGCGATCGCCCTCAAATATCCTGCTGAAGAAGCTCCAACCCGTGTAAAAAAAATTACAGTCAATGTCGGCAGAACCGGGGCATTAACTCCTTTAGCAGAAATGTTGCCCGTACAATTAGCGGGAACAACTGTTTCTCGTGCTACCTTACATAATAGCGATCGCATTGAACAATTAGATATCCGGATTGGTGACACTGTGATTGTTCGCAAAGCTGGGGAAATCATTCCCGAAGTAGTCCGAGTCATTAAAGAACTACGTCCCGCTGGCACTCAACCCTTTATTATGCCTTCCCATTGTCCCGTTTGTGGACAAGAAGTAGTCAGGGAAACTGGAGAAGCGGTTACTAGATGTGTAAATGCTTCCTGCGCGGCGATTCTCAAAGGGGAAATTGAACATTGGGTGAGTCGTGACGCATTGGATATTAAAGGTGTTGGGGAAAAATTGGTGTATCAATTAGTAGATAAGGGCTTGGTTCATTCCGTGGCTGATTTATATGACTTGACAGCAGAGAAATTATGTGCATTGGAACGCATGGGGCAGAAGTCGGCGGAAAAATTGATAAATGCGATCGCTCAATCAAAAACTCAACCTTGGTCTAGGGTACTATATGGTTTAGGCATCCGTCATGTTGGCAGCGTCAACGCCCAATTATTAACAGAGAAGTTTACTACCGTCACCGAGTTAACAACTGCAAGACAATCAGATATTGAAGGCGTTTATGGTATCGGTGCAGAAATTGCCCAATCAGTCTATCAATGGTTGCGGACTCCAGCTAATCAAAGCTTAATTGATCGTATCCAAGCTGTTGGTTTACAATTAGCAACCAGCGCAGAAGCTCAAGCTGTGGGCGAAATTAATCAAAAATTTGCTGGTAAAACCTTTGTCGTGACTGGCACATTACCAACATTAAAACGCGATGAAGCGAAAACTTTAATTCAAAAATCTGGCGGTAAAGTTACTGATTCAGTTAGTAAAAAAACAGACTTTCTGGTTGTGGGAGCAGATGCTGGTTCTAAGTTAGAGAAAGCGCAGACTTTAGGAATCAGTCAGTTGAGTGAGGCACAGTTATTAGCAATGCTGGCAGAATAGTAATCAATTGTTATAAATCGTTAAATTCTGTTACAGTCTTGATTGTGAAGTTAAATTAACCTAGACATCACATTTTAAGATTTTTTGGAGTAAAAACAATGAATTCTCTTCTTAGCAAAACAGTTAGCATCACTATAGCGGCAACAACTCTTTTTGTTAGCGCTCCTACATTGGCAGAAATCAAGCCTGTGGCTAAACCTAATACCCCAGCTACCCAAAAACATACTGTAGGTACAATTGTCGAAGTTGCCAGCAGCAACCCTGCTTTTGCAACTCTAGTAGCAGCTATTAAAGCCGCTGGTTTGGTAGATACTCTTTCTGGTCAAGGGCCATTCACTGTATTTGCACCTACAGACGCAGCATTTAAAGCTTTACCAAAAGGAACTTTAGAAAAACTCCTTAAACCAGAAAACAAAGCTACCTTAGTCAAGATATTGACCTATCATGTAGTTCCTGGCTCTATTACTTCTAAAGCCATTAAGGCTGGTGATGTCAAAACAGTTGAAGGTGCTTCAGTTAAAATTCAAGTTAAAAAAGGTCAAGTAACTGTAGGTAACGCCAAAGTAACTAAAGCAGATGTCAAAGCTAGTAACGGTATAATCCATGTAATTGATAAAGTGCTACTTCCGCCCAATGTGAAATTGTAGAATTTTTTTTACAAAATTACTCGGTAAGCGTAAAGCTCAGTGTCTTCAGACCTGAGATATAAGCGACTCGTGCGGTTTTAACCGCATAGAGTTTCTTTTTGGCAAAGATGGGGAAAAACAAGATAATTTATCTTTTTGTGTTCTACAATGTTATACTGTTCACAACAGG
>JBAXRM010000168.1:0-9806 GCA_037131225.1 Nostocales cyanobacterium ELA583
TATCATTGGGTTATGGATAATTCCGAAAAATCAAAAAACACCTGCGGAATGTGGGCTGCAATTTTCTGTAAATCTGATGAAATGGCATCCACCGATGTTGAATGCGGATACATGGACTGGCAATGGGTAATGGCTCATTATGTGTCTTCACCAATTACCAATTACCAATTACCAACCCAAATAGATATGATAACTATTCAAACGGACATGATTTAGTTACCACTTTCCTGAATTATCTTCTTGTTGCAAACCGATCAACTGTCGCCGCTTCCAAGCATAGTTCAGTATATTAATCCCTAATTCCTGCGCTGTGCGAATAGTTAACCGAGGTAAATTAAATTCTCTGTCTATTCCCCAAGCCGAGGCTAAATCACCCACTACTAAAATTATTCCGCCGCCTAAAAATAATTGAATTAACTGTTGATTGATAATCGGTAAAGCTGCAAACAAGAAAGGCTTCGTCCTTAAAGGATGACTTCTTTGTACCTCTGTTAATGGTCGTAAAGGACTTTCTAATTGTTGTGCTAAGGCGTGGGAACTTTCAATTAAAGCATTAGCATCTAAAGGGGCATCAATTAACAATGTACCACCTGAATTTAAATAATTCTTCAACGATTCAAATTCAAAATTATTCAAAGACAGTGACTGTTTACCTGTGAGATAAAGTAAATCATATTCTTGGATATTTTCTGATAAAGAAACCTCACTAGGTTCATCAGCACCGCGCAAATGTGAATATAAAGGTTCTATTGATTGTAGTAAGTAACCAAGGTTGAAAAAATTGCGGGCAGATTCACCATCACCATGAGAAACTTGTGCCATTCGCACCAAGGCTTGAGGACGTGCCTGTGCGTGACGACGATAACGTAAATCAATATTGTTATAACCAGGATAAAAAGCATCCGCTGGTTGACTAATTGAATTTTGTCCTGGTTCTAAAAGTATGCGGCAGATTTCGATTTCTGAAGCATTTGGTGTGGAGTTTCTTTGGTCAATCCGATAGGTTTCTTGAACAATATCTCTTTGCTGTCTATGTCGCAGTTCATCAGGATCTACATAGCTAACTACTAAGTAAATCATCAGGGGTTCAGAACTAGCTACTTCTAAATCAGTGGGAAAATCATAAGACTTGGTGACAACAATTAAATTGCCCATAACATCAATAGCAATTCCCGGCTGAATTTGTACCCAGCGTCCATCTCGATATTTAGCTTCAGATTGACGAGGTGCGGGAATTGGCCTGACACCTAAACCGCAAACAATTCCCGGTTGATTTAAACTTTGATAGTGTGTATTTTGTCGCTGACGATGATATTCATGGGCTTTACGCCAACGTTCTGCATTGATTAGTAAACCATCGGCGGCTTGTAGGCGTTCAAAAGGTTGAATTTGTGGCGGTGGAAAAGGATGAGTCATATAATTTTGGATTTTAAATTTTAGATTTTAGATTTTGGGTAACGTAGACTGCGCCAACAAAACGCAAAGATTTAACCACTAAAATTTTCTATCACTAATTCATAAGTACAAAAGGCGGGTTTTTCTTGGTCAATAATTCTGCGGATTAATTGTTCATTGAGGTTAATATTACTGACATTAGGGCGCAAGCGGACTATAAAATGAAATGCTTCGCCACCCGCTAAAATCGCGCTGCCTAATTGTGCTGAACCCAAAATAAAACTAGGTCCAAAAGGTTCGGTAATACTAATATGTTTATCTGCTTCATTTCCTATATCTTCATCTAAAGGCAAGCCTGTATAAAGATGCAAATATAGTCGCAACCCTTTGCGAGTACCACGCCAACGATAAAGCTCAACTGCACGACGAATTAAACGCCGTTGTTGATGTAAATCCCACACTGAATCTACTGGCCAAGCTACCCAATGAGCTAAAAATGGTAATAGTGCTTTTGGTGCTGTCAAGGGGTCAAGATTTGCCCATGAGACGTTAAAACTATCAATGACTGGTTGATAAGCTTCTTCAAATATCTTCATGAAGCGACTAATAAAGTCTACTTCCCGATATAAAATGGGCAAAAATTCCATGTAGGCACTATAGGGACGGACATATAAATCGAAGTAATCCTTGTGTTGAATTTGTGATCTATCTGTATCTGATTCAATGTTGATCACAACTAAGCTGCGAAAATTCAGATTTAATCTATCTTGTTGTCCGGGAAGAATTGCTTGTTGATCTTCAAAAAAGGTGGCGGGAATAGAGAAATAGAGGACAGCATCCATTTGTCCTCGTGGTGGAATTTCACTACCTTCTGTACCGATTTGACACCACTCAGAAGGAAAGTTCCCCTCAACTTTCAAACTCACCCTTAAAGGACGCGATTCTAAGTTCTGCACTTGCACAATCATCTCGCTGGGTTCGCCTGGATGCAAGAGTAAACTCTGTGCTGCTAGACCCATGCTTTCTGGTCTGGCAAATGTTAAACCTGCACCTGGTACTGCTTCAGGAATTTGCATTGGGGTTAATTGAATGCGAACAGCAGGACTAGAAAGATTTTGCACCATAGAATCTCACTTTAACGATTACTGATTTGGATCTCATGACTAGAACGCAGGTCATTATCAGCCCAAGAACATACTAAACCCTGTGTACCTGGGTCTATTACTTGTTCTGGGGAACGTTGTCTAATCCAGCTGTCACCCTGTTTACGGATGGAAAATAGTAAGACTGTCCCTAAATAGCGTACACCTGGAGTTTGTTGCATTAAGGCAATAATATCTGATGTATAAACGGGTCGCCCAAAAGGCCAACCTTTGCCTTCCATACCTCCTGTTAATGGGTTGAGATATTTATACAGGGATATTCTCAGGTTGCGAAGAATTTCTGCTGTGGCTAAAGGGTTGTTATAAGCAGGTTCTAGAATTACCTCTGTTTGGACAGCAACGCCTACATATTCAGGTTCTTGTAGTTGTACTTGTACTCCTAGTAATTTTCTCTCATCCAAGTATTGCAGAACTTGCTCTTGCAGTGCCGAACTGAGGGAAAACTGTTGTGGAGCGATACCTTCGCCTAATTCAATTCCGTCTCTATTGGCATCGGGAACAATGAGTAAACCCACTGTACCAGCTTGTCTATTAGCACTGGCTGGTAAACAACGAACTCGGGCGATCGCTCCTGCACCGGCTTGTTGTGCTAAAACTTCAAAATCCTCCGCTGTAACTGCTCTGTCACGGGTGCGGAGAATGCGCGGTGCTCTGATAACTGCTTGTTCTAAAGATTCCCCATCTGCACCATTAATCGCAGGTTTGTAATTAATTACACTTTCTATATAGGGAAATGCCGATTTCAAAAATTGCAGTGCGCCAGTTTGGACATTACCCTCTCTCCCGCCACCAGTGCGATAGACCAGCATTCTAATTTCTGCACCCCGTGGAGGTACTGCCCCATATTGATGTTCTTGAGCATTGTCAATATCACTGACTTGGACAACCGTGTCTTCTGTGGTAGATTGTTGAATGCGCGATCGCACTTTTGTGTGACGTTTGAGTTGTCCAGGTTCTCGAATCAGTGGACCGAACTGCACCGTACCTGTGATGGAATCGATGGTGTAATGGCGGTCTTGGGAGCTAGAATCGGCAAAATCTCTGACTTCTTGCCAAGTTTGGGGTAAACCTCCAGAGGGAGTGACAACGATATACTCATTTTCCCGACGTTCCAAAACTGGTGTCATGAGTAATTGAAAACTCTGTCCTGGTTTACCATTACTTATGCCCAAGCGCTCATCTTGAATCATCGTACTGTGAGTAGCCCTAACAGTACCACCAATTGACCGGACTGCTAACCCAGTAATTTGGGGTGGACGATTATAAACCGCTTGATTTCCCACTGGGGTAGTAAAGCGACAGCGGAGCCAGCGACCTCGATAAACGGTGAAGGTAGTTATCGGCCAAGTTTCTGGTAGATGCAGGCGGACATCAGCACCTTGGGCGGCATTAGTACCTTGTTGTTCAATTTCATAAAAGCTGAAACCCTTGGTACGGTCATCTGCTTCTTTTAATAACACTGGTTGCCAATTCTCTCCATCCCAAGCTTCCCAGTAACGTGGGGGTTGATTGGGGTTAATTCCTGTCGGCGTAGCAACCGCACCTTGAAAAGTAATTTCTAAGACATTACTATCAAGAGCATCAGGAGAATTAATCACTAAATAAAAACAATTTCCCGGCTGGGGTTGTTCGTTAAATATGGCTTGTTCATTTCCTGTCCATAAGCCATTGGGCTGACGATTCCAATTGGCCAACCTTTCACGCAGAGTTTGGGGTGTGTCTTCAGTGGTTTGGGCAGTTAAAAAGTATTGAATCTGGGGTTTACCAATGATTAAAGGTGAATCGGTACTAAAGGTAATCGCTGGTGTAGTTTCAGTGCGTACCGTGGAAACTTCCAGACCTGCGGGAATGGTGTAGGCTTCAGGTAAATCAGAACTTAAATAAAAAGTTAATTCTGTATGTGCGGGGGCGGGTGGTTGGAGGCGAATCCCTAGTAATTCTAAAAAAGCTACATAATTTTTACGGGGTACTTGGTTAAACCGCAGCAACATTTGGTCAGTTAACCAAGCAAATAACTCAATCAGCGTAATCCCTGGGTCACTAAGGTTATGGTCTGTCCATTCGGGACAGTAGCGCGGGATACGCATAATACTTTCTTCCACCAAGTCATCGAAGGTGCGATCATCTAAGTTAGAAGAAGGTAATTGTGGTAAAAAGTCGAATTTCACAGTTACTCCTCAGCAGCCAGCAAATAGAATGGATAAACAAAGCTGTGAATATCGGCATAATCCTTTAAGCGATAATTGATCATGATGTCCACTTTGCCCCGCACAGGGTCGGGTTCTGTGAGAACTTCATCAACAATAATTCTTGATTCCCAAACTTCTAGGGCTTCCAAGACATAGATACGAATTCGCAGCAGAGTGTCAGTATTCAATGGTGCAAATGCCAACTCTGACAAGCGCGAACCAAAATTAGGCCGATAAACTCGCTCACCAACTCCCGTGCGAAGGATAATCCAGATAGACTGTTTAACTTTTTGTGCTTCACTGCTTAGTTGTATTCCCCCTTGCAAATTTAACTGCAAAGGAAAACCCCAACCAGTTCCTAAATATTCTCTTTGGCGATCATAAACCATAGCTATTATATGGCTGTGACATCTATACCTTAATAGAATATCGGTACAGCAGGTTTAAGCCTATTCGCCAAAAGTCGAACAGTCATTGGTCATTGGTCATTGGTCATTGGTCATTGGTCATTGGTCATTGGTCATTGGTGATTGGTGATTGGTAATGGGAATAATTCTTTCTCCCTGCCCCCTGCTCCCTGCTCCCTGCTGCCAATTCCATTAACCACCAATGAGAACGGTAAAATCACCTTTGACAATTTTATTGGTCGGACCTAATGCTTCAAGAATGGTATCACCCATGCGACTAGCGGGCAAACCATTAATTAAGACTGTTTTACTACCATCAATAACCACACCTGGACCGTGAGGAGGTATTGGTAAGGGAGTAGCACATTGATGAATATCTGCCATTCCCGGAAGAGAGGAGGCGGCAGCAGCAGAAATCATGCTACTCATTGTCGCCGAGGATGCGGCCTTGGTAGCTTGTTCCGCCGCTATGGCCGCAGGTGCGCCCGGTGTTCCTGCTGCGGCTTTGGTAGCAGCTTCAGCCGTTTGGATAGCTATATCGGTTGTTTGTTTAGTAGCCTGTAAAGCTGGAACTGCTGCCGCTGGTATCCCCCGCCAAGCTGGTAAATTGCCAATTAGCACATTATTGCTACCGGGTCCGCCTGTTAATACTGGGGGTAAGGGATGGGCTACGTTGTCGGTAATTCTCGCTGCTGGTTTAGACATAAATAATTAACTCCCACAGAAATGGAGAAAGAGGATTAATTTAATTTAATTAATGAACCTTTGACAGTTATTATGCCATTAGCCTTAATATCTATATTTCCCGCTGCATCTAATGACATATTACCTGTTGATTTAATGGCAACTGATTGACTATTATCGCTCATGGTAATACTATGTCCACCTGTTGTTTGAATAGAAATTGATTTACCTCTATCATCCATCTTGATGATATGACCGCCGTTAGTTTTAATTTCTATGCACTGATCACTATCATTGAGATAAATTTTATGACCCTTTGTAGTTTCTAGGCGAATACCTGTTTTACTGCCTCCTTGGTCTTCTTCTACAAATTGGAGGGTATGTCCTGTACGAGTTTTAAAAGTACGTAATCGGACACCTTTAACAACGGAATCATCTACTTTTTCTGGTGGTGCATCTTTGCCATTCCACACATTACCAATGATGTAAGGACGGTGAATATCGCCATGTTCAAAACCTACTAAAACTTCATCATTGACTTCTGGTAAACAATCAAAACCACGATTAGGACCTGCACCAGCAGTAACTACTCTAGCCCAGTGACTTTCATGTTCTTCTGTGAGGGTAGGAAATTTCACTTTTACCCTGCCCCAACTTTTAGGATCTTTATTATTGGTGACAATTCCTACTAAGAATGTTTGTCCTGGTTGCAGGTGTGTTTGTGTGGATAAAGTAGAAAATAAGTTGCCTGGACGTAACCCCCGCACACTAAAATTTGTGGTATAGACTCGTTGACTGTAGAAATGGCGTGTTTCGGTAATATAGTATTTACCATTATAGCGATCGCCCATATCTTCCAGATTTACTACTCGTCCTGGTCGAATTTGGGGATTTCCATAGGCTTGAGCATCTGCATAGACAAATTCTCCTCCCAATTCATCACATAAAGCCTGAGCCATCTTTTTCGCTTCGTTCTCTGTCGCAACTGGTTGATCTACAACTATCATTTTCGGGTTGGAAGGCTTACCTTTAAATGCTGTACTTGTCTGACTTCCTTTCCCATTTCCTGTTTCTGTAATTACCTTTTCTGATGTCACTTCAGAAGTGATCAATTTTTTCTGGGTAAAATCCCAACTCCTAACTTCTACGGCTTTTACTTGTTCAGCACTGGTAACACGAATACTAAATTTACTAATTTCATTTAGCCATTTTAAATTCAGAGATTCTTTACTTTCTGGCTGACAAAAATTTAATTTTCCATCCTGGATAAATAACTCATATCCAATCCGCGCTGCCCGTTCTCTCAAGAATTCTATATTAGTTTGATTTTCTTGAAAGACATATTCATGATTTGTCCCGCTAGAATCTATTTTTCCTAATGCTATACCTGTTTCTCCTACTACTTGTTTGACTATATCGCTATCTGTCTGATTCAAAAATGAACGATTATAACGTCCTCTATGGAGACGATGGGAAATATCGTAGCCCCTAATAATAATAGGTGCTTCAGTTTTTTCATTAAAATGAACCTCTATTCCTGTAATTTCCCCTTCAATTAAACTTTTCTCTAATTTTTTCTTAAAATTACTATCTTGAGTGGTGCTAGAAACAAAACCTATTTTTACTTGAGTGCCAATCTTAAACAGCTTTTCGTGTCGCCACTCTTGGTATTCAGAACGGTCAACTGTGCCAAGATAACTATTATGT
The DNA here is from genome assembly GCA_037131225.1 of Nostocales cyanobacterium ELA583. Taxonomy (GTDB): domain Bacteria; phylum Cyanobacteriota; class Cyanobacteriia; order Cyanobacteriales; family Nostocaceae; genus Dolichospermum. The sequence goes on from JBAXRM010000168.1 coordinate 7,546, forward strand.
ATTACTAGCGTAAACATCCCTGGTAGATGAAGACTTTCTTCTACAGAAATTTCTAATAAATCCTTAATTAATTCTGGAGAAGCATCTTGTCCTTCTATCTGGATTTTTGGTTCACTTAAATAAAGACTTTTATCTGCCATAATGATTTATTCAATGATATAAAATGGTTATTGAAAAATTTTTCACCTATCTAATGGCGCTGCTGGTGTACGAGCAGCACCTTTAGAAGCGGATTCTCTGCCTCCAGGCATATTATTTTTATCTACTTCTTGCAAAGATATATCTACCATTGCCCTCACTGGTGTGCCATCATTTAAAAACATATTTAATGTGTAAGTTAAACTTGTGATGACACAATAAAAATATTCAGTCCCCCAGGTTAATATGTAAACAGGTGGACGTTGATCCGGTGAACCATTAATAGTTTCTACTCCCTTCTTTATTTTATCTACATACTCCTTCATTACTGATTTTTTAGTTTCATAAGTATCGAATAGTAACTGTTTTAAGGTGAATTTGTAAGGCTCAACCCCAGAAAAGTTAACTTTAGGTAGTAAGGTAGTTCCTCTATTTCCTTGATTACTTGACCAATTTACAGTTCGAGAAAAACTAATATCTGTGGGATTAAACATGAATTCGATGTCTGGTGCTTCACCGTTATGGGCTACGAGTTTTGCTTTTACAAGTGTTTGATTTGCCATTGTAGTATTGCTCCTAAATTTATTAAAAATAGCAGGGAATAGGGAACAGGGATCAGGGAACAGGGAACAGAATTGAAAATCTTTTGGTGTATGGTTTTTAGGTAAATTTTGGATCTCATTCAAAGTTAGACAAAAATAAACTTACACATATGGGATGCTCCATTACTATTACCAAGGTAGACGACCTATATATTTTCCTTGACGTTCTTTTTCTATTTCGATTTTTTGCCTTAATCTATAATAAATTTCCTGGGCTAAAATTTCAAGTTTCGCATCATCATCTTCATTATCATCATTTTTTTCTGTTGGTAAGGATGAATATGGGCTTTCTATAGTCTCAGTTATCGGTGCTATATCTCTTGATATATCGGGGGCTATAACCTCTCCTCCATTAGCAAACCCTTGAGGTGTAGAATGACGTTTGGTAAAAACATTTGATGGTGTTGAGAATGATGAAACCTGAGAAGGTGGGGAATTTTGCCAGTTACTCTCTACACTATTAAAGTTAAAATTACTGGACTGATCATGATTACTATTGAGTAATTCTTCAATACTTGACCATTGAGATGGTGTTTCCGTATTTGTACTTAAATTACTTTTGCGGAAAATCAGGGAAGGTGATGAATAATGGGGCGAAGATTCTCTAGTATTATTAGTTGTATTTTCCACTGTGTTAATTTGTGGAGAGTTAAGTATTGAAAGCCTTTGCTTCCCAATTTCCTCACCCAAGGAAGGAGAAGTTAAAGCAGTCGGTTTTGAAGATGAATTAGATTCAGCTTCTTTGCGCTGCAATGGACTATTTGTAAAAGAATCGACTTTAGTCGTAGGTTCGGAAAAATTTGTTTTTTCTGGTATTTGAGTATTGGCTACCTCTAAACTAGGTGAGATTATTTCCTCCGGTGAACCGCCAGTGTTGATATGCTTGAGTATCTGGAGGTTTTTTTGCGTATCTTTGGCGTTAATAACAAATTCCCCAGGTGTCAGCATTGCCGGTACTGTATCAGAGGGTGCTACTGGTTGATGATTTTCAACTGCGGTTGTGGTAACTTGACCACCAGTAGCATAACCTTTAGGTGCTGGTAAATTATTTAATCCGGTGTTTGTCTCAATGTCAATACTAGAACTAGTATCTTCATTGTCTTGAGAAGACGTGCTTTCTGATATATCTGAGTTATTTATAAAAGTTGATAAATCAACGGATTCAAATGCTAAACTTGACTCTGATGTTGTTGGTGGTGCATTATCAAGAATATTTCTGAAAATTGGCAAATTATCTGTGATATTCGATGGTGATATATCAGTATTCTCTGGTGTAATTGGTGTAATTATAGTTGAATTTGGTGTATTTACTTCATCGGATTTTGGTGATACAGGTGATGTAGTAACAGCAGGAATTTCTCTTGTTTCTGATGTGGTAGCTTCTGGATTTTCTGCGGGAATCTGATTTGTTTCTAAATTAGTATTTAACTGAATATCTGATTTAGTAACAGCAGGAATTTCTCTTATTTCTGATGTGGTAGCTTCTGGATTTTCTGCGGGAATCTGATTTGTTTCTAAATT
>JBAXRM010000169.1:0-9720 GCA_037131225.1 Nostocales cyanobacterium ELA583
TCAGGAGTCAGGAGTCAGGAGTCAGGAGTCAGGAGTCAGGAGTCAGGAGTCAGGAAGAAAGAGTAAAAATTCCTTAATACTTAAGTTATTTCATCTTATCCATTTATAATTCGGAATTTTTAATTTTTAATGGTTTAATGATGATGTTCATAGCGACTAAAACCAGGTCCGTATGTAGCTAGAAGATTTTGTGGTGAAAGGGCTATTTCCGGTTTACCAGAACAGACAAGAGTTTGATTCAGACAGATGACGCGATCGCAATGACGGCTTACCATATCAATATCATGGGAAACTTGCAACACTGTCCAATTCTCTTCTCGTTTTAATTCATTTAATAAAGCATAAAAATCTGTTGTTCCTTGGACATCTACCCCAGCAAAAGCTTCATCCAATACTAACAATTTTCGCGGTGTTACTAAACAATAAGCTAATAATACCCGTTTGAGTTGACCACCGCTAAGAGTTCCAATAGCTTGATTTCGCAAGCGATAAGTATCTGTACGCTGTAAAGCTGCGGTAACTGCTGCTGATGTTTCTTGCTTTTGTTGCCAAAAATTAGATAAAGATGATAAAAATGAATATTTACTGTCACCTATTCCTAAAGCCACTAATTCACTTACCGAAATCGGAAAACTGCGATCAAAAATAAAGTTTTGCGGCATATAACCCAACTGGTTACGCAAACTTCCTAATCTGGAAATTGGCCGACCAAAAACTTCAATTGTTCCCGCATTTCGGGGAATTAAATCTAAAATAGCTTTAATTAAGGTACTTTTTCCAGCCCCATTTGGACCGACTATAGCTGTATCTGTTCCTGATAATAATTCAAAAGAAACATCTCGCACAGCCAGATAGGTGTTTTGGTAGACTGTTAACCCGGATATTTTTAATATTGGTAATGTAATTTCTGCTTGTTCGTCATTCATGGAAGTTAAGATCTGAATTATATTTCTTAATTTTGAATTACTTACACCCAGTGGCTAAAGTCTCTAAATTAGTTTTCATTGCTTTAAAATAATACTGTGGATTGGTATCACCAGTTTCCAAAGAATCCAAAGTCTGCACAGTTAACCCCAAATCCTGAGAAATACTTGTTAGTAATTTGTTATCTAACCCCGGTTCGCTAAATAAGGCTTTAACTTTGTATTTTTTAACTGTATTTATCACTTTTTGCACATCTGTGGGTGAAAGTTGCTTTTCAGGAATTTCTACCACAGCTACTTGTTTGAGATTATAGCGTTTGGCAAGATAGGGAAAAGCATCATGAAAGGTGATAAAAGTACAGTTAGAAGTTTTTTTAAAAGTTTGTTGAAATTCATTATTTAAGTTATCTAATTCCTGAATATATGCTGCTGCATTAGCTTGATAATTGACTTTATTTTTGGGATCTACGGTAATTAAACCATCTCGAATATTAATGATTTGCTGTTTTACTAAAACTGGATCTAACCAAACATGAGGATTACCAAATGAGTGATTATGATCATGTTCTCCTGCTGCTGTTGTATCTATCGGGGAATTTTTATTAATTACTTGAATACCTTGACTAGCATCAATTTCTACTAATTGAGAATTTGCGGCATTTTTAATTGTATCTGCCAAAAATTCTTCCAACCCTAAACCATTTTTTACTAATATCTTGGCTGTAGCGATCGCTTTTACATTACTAGGTGTCCCTTGATATTCGTGTATTTCCGTACCAGGCTTAACTAAAATCTCCACATCTGCTACATCTCCAGCTACCGCTTTAGTAAACAAATAAACTGGTAAAAATGTTGTAACTACTTTGGTTTTTGGTAACTTTTGTGCTGGTGTTTGTTCTATTTTGACAACTTCACTACTATTAGTATTATTACATCCATAAACTGCTGACAACATGATTAAGGTCATCAGAGGTAAGAAATTTCTTTTTTTTCTATCTGTTTGGATTTTCTTAGGGCTTTTCACTGTTTCTGGTTGACTATAAAACTTAATTGTGACTATACTATCATAATGAGATTCATTCTCATACAAGTTACAAAAAATACTAATGTATCTAAAATTACAGAATGTTTTGGGATTTCAGGTAATACTGCCATATACTTAGATATTACCAAGCCATAAAGATCTCTCAACTTTTCATTGTGAGAAACGTACTTAGAACTGCTAGTATGTTGATAATAATTATTGATAGCTGTACTAAATAAAGTATGGCATGAGCAACTTTAAACACGGGTGTGAGGAAAAATGCAAAAATTGCGGACAGCTCTAATTACCAGTTCAACCATTATCAGTGCCATACTGTCTATAACTTCTACTACATGGGCAGAAACAGTACCAGCAAATAATTCAGAACAACAAGTTAATAATAATCAAGAAGAGATAGTATCTCAAGTTACCTCCGTATCTCAGTTATCCGATGTCCAACCTAATGATTGGGCATTTCAATCTTTACAATCACTAGTGGAACGCTATGGATGTATTGCAGGTTATCCTAATGGTACTTATCGAGGTAATCGGGCGTTATCACGATATGAGTTTGCAGCCGGTTTAAATGCCTGTTTAGATCGAGTCAATGAATTAATTGCTACTGCTACTGCTGATTTGACGACAAAACAAGATTTAGCCACAATCCAAAAATTGCAAGCGGAATTTTCCGCAGAATTAGCTACCTTACGGGGACGTGTAGATGCAGTAGAAGCTAGAACTGCTGAGTTAGAAGCCAATCAATTTTCTACTACCACTAAGTTGCAAGGGCAAGTTGTTGCAGTTGTCAGTGATGTGTTGACAAACAAACAGGTTGAGAATGCGGCTATTGATGGTAAAAATACTACATTGGGTTCAAGGGCGCGGATTGAATTGGTAAGTAGTTTTACAGGCAAAGATACACTGTTTACCAGAATCCAGGCGAATAATATTAACAACACGGATATTAACACTACAGAGGGCAACTTATTTTTTGCCAATCCTATTGGTGTTACTGGTACTACCACTGCTTCTATAGATGCCTTGTACTATGCTTTTCCCTTGGGCAAAAATACCCAAGTCAAACTAATTGCTAATGCTGGTGCAGCAGACGATGTTACCAATACAGTCAATCTATTTGATGGTGATGGTGCTTTTGGGGCTGTGTCTACTTTTGGCACAAGAAACCCAATTTATGGACAACTGGGTGATAAAGGTATAGCAGTTAACCATCAGTTTGGCGATAAAATAGGCTTAAGTTTAGGCTATTTGGCTGGTTCAGCTAATAATCCTACTCCTGGAAATGGGTTGTTTAATGGAAGTTACGGTGCTTTAGCGCAGTTAACTGTCAAACCAAGCGATCGCATTTCTCTGGGTTTAACTTATATCAATTCCTATAATCAAATACTACTTACTGGTAGTAATGCAGCAACTTTTGGTGTCGTCGCTTCGGGTGAAAATTTTTCTAGTAATTCCTATGGTGTCCAAGCATCTCTAGGTATTAGCAAGAAGTTTGTTCTCGGTGGTTGGGCTGGTTATACCAATAGTAAGGTTTTGACTACAAAGGGAGAAATTGACACTTTTAACTATGCTGTTACCCTTGGTTTCCCTGATTTGGGTAAAAAAGGTAATTTGGCTGGTGTCATAGTTGGTATGGAACCAAAAGTCACAAGTTCTAACGTTGTTGGAGTTGAGAAAGATCCAAATACCTCTTATCACATTGAGGGATTTTATCAATATAAACTCAGCGACAATATCACCCTGACTCCTGCTGTAATTTGGCTAACAGCCCCAGATCACGATGATAGCAATGATAATGTAGTGATTGGTGCTTTGAGAACTACTTTCAGTTTCTAATCAAAGCAATCAAAGATGTCTGAACTGTGATTTTTGTGATGAGTGTGATTAACGTGATTTTGTCATAGTAATCAAATAAATCTCACAAATCATAGTTCAGATGTTTCTGTTCCCTTTGGGGAAAGATGTCTGAACTGTGATTTTTGTGATGAGTGTGATTAACGTGATTTTGAGAATGACAACAAAAAGACCAGCCCCTCCCACAGGGCTGGCCTATACAAAAACGTTGTTCGAGTTATCTTCTCAGTAGAGTTAAAACCAAATTGCGCGTTCCCAAAATTCGACGGGCAACTTTTCTTAACAAGATTGTAGCAGTCAGTACAGTTTTTTCATAAAAATATCTTAAAAAATATCTGTCCTTGGGTGAGTAGGTTTTCTATTCTAGGGCAGATGATACACTAACAACTGACCAATGACTAATAACTAATGACTAATGACTAATGACTAATTGTGGTTTTCCCCAAATAATGGTTTCATGTTTATAAACCACAAGTCCTGGTTTTGCGCCTTTGGGTTTGTAAACGTGCTTGAGTTGGGTATAAACTACGGGGACTTGATCACTTTGACGGGCGCGACTGAAATAAGCAGCTAGATTGGCGGTAAATTGTAAATCGGCTTCTTCGGCAACTGTACCGGGTTCTAGACGCAGTAGAACATGACTCCCCGGAATTTCTTGGGCGTGAAACCACAAATCATAGTCTCCAGCGACGCGGAATGTTAATTGATCATTTTGGATATTGTTACGACCAATGAGGACTTCAAAGCCGCTAGGACTGCGGTAACGATGAAAATTAGTGCTGGGTGTGTCACTGATACGGCTACGATATCCTGGGTCTTCTAGATATTTTTGCCCAATGAGTTCATCCCGAATTTCTTCTAAAGCTTGTAAATCTTCTGGATTTTGGTATTTGTCTATTTGAGAAATTGTGGCTTCTACTTGTTCGAGATAGTCAATTTCTGCTTGGACGGCAAATAGTAGGGGTTCGACAGCAGCACGGGCGCGTTTCAGTTTTTGGTGCTGTTTGTAAAGCTTTTGGGCATTTTGGACGGCGTTTTTATCTGGCAAAAGAGCGATCGCAATTGGTTGTTCAGTTTCAAAATCTGGTAAACTAATTTCCTGCATTCCTGGTTTCCAGTGTTGCAGATTTGCCATTAATAAATCAGCTTTTTGACGATATTCCTCCGCTTGATCTGATTGTTGCAGGCGATCGCTAAAAGTTTTCCTTTTGACGCGTAATTTAGTTAAAATATTTAACAATTTCTGACTTAACTGATGGCGCAGTTGCACAAATACCTGTTCATTCAGTTGGTCAGTATAATAACGATAAATAAGTTCTTGGATATTCTTTGTGGGTGCAATTCCACCCCAACCCATGACTGTATATCCATTTTCTGTCCAAGCGGGTTGGAATTTACCTAAATCTAAAGCTTGTAACCATTCTTGCCAACGCTGAAATAAATTTTGCCAATTATCGGGAGTTAATGCGTCGGTGTTGGTATCTGGTGTAATATTGGCCGCAAAAAGCATCGTATCCAGCAAAGCCGAACTTAAACCACTATAACTTTTAAGCAACTGGCGTTTAATACCTCCTGGAACTAAACTTACCCGTTCTTGCCAACGTTCGAGAGATTCGTTTAAATTGGGGACTTTACCCGTGAGTTTAGGTGGTGTTTCATAATTTTGTCCAGTTTGAATGGGACGAACGCTAGATTGTTGCTGACTAACTTGATGGGCAGCGGTGATAATTTCATTACTAGCATCAGTTAAGATCACATTACTATATTTGCCCATGACTTCCGCATAAACGTGATACAAGGCATCCTCTCCAGGACGACAGGCAAATTGTAAATCAATAACCCGTTCCCAAGGAGAAATAGCTTCAATTCCCACTAAAGCCAACCCACCTAATTGATGTCTTAACTGTTGACTAAAAGTAAAAGTATCGGGGGCGCGTGGTGGTGGTTCACTAATACAAATATGGGCGGCTTGGGGATGCCAGGAAATATCCAGCCAACCCCGTTGATTTAAGGTTCGTAAGGCAATAGCAATGGTAAAGCGATCGCGTTGATATACTTGTTCTATGCGTGCAGGTAACCAATTTGCGCGGATTTCGCCACAAGCGGCGGTTAAAGCAGTAAAGTCCAGGGGCTGCAAAACAATTACCCCTTTTCTACTATAAAATTACTTTCTTTATGATCTTCTTGATTCATTAAATAAATATTTTTGGGGTTCTTTTTTATATGTTCCCTGATTTCAGACAAAAATTTTGGATTTTGCATCTTTAATCCAAAATCCAAAATTTAAAATCTAAAATTCGGTTATCCTTGCCAGGGGGAAGGAATAGGTGTAGTAGAAATCACCTTTTCTGCCATCAATCTAACAGCACTTCTTCCGCAACTGGGACATTCTACCTCTAAATACTGTGAAGATGATACATCTACCTCAGATAATATCCCTTGTTTGCAGTGCCAACACTCACAAATTACCCTGCATACTGGTTCGTTGCAGTCAAGGATCTTGACGTGCTGAAAATTTTGGGATTCGCTTTCCTGCTTCCTGGGTTTAGGGAATTTTTTGATTTCTTGAACTTCCATCATTTCACCGTCTAACTGCAAGTATGTATAGAGCTTACTTGATGCTTCCTTATCTTTCAACTATGCACTAATAATCTAGAGATTGGGGACTGGGGATGAGCAAGAATTTATTCTCATATTTATGGTATTATTCACTACCACAAAACCACCACAGTGATGATTAAACAATTACAGTTTACACATAAACTAGATTTAATTGCAATATTTCTAGGGATTTAAACGAAAGCATGAAGTAAGTAGGTGAGCATTAAAAACTGTCGTTATGAAAAGGCAAAAGGCAAGAGGCAAAAGGCAATAGGGAAGAGGTTTTAGGTAATTTTACTTTTCTTTACACAGATTGGTTTTATTGTGTTCATCTACTTATTGGGTTACTAACTACAGTAGTTAAACTCAAAGTTGCACTAATAATATAATTGAACAAATAAAGTTTTTTCATGTTACTCCTACTATTTTTGAAGTGAAAACTATATCTCTCTAGATGAAATTCCCTAAACCAATATCGCTATTTTGAGGAGTAATGAGAGTACGATGCCGAGACGACAAATTAATTTGCAAGTTGGCAATTTTTATCATGTTTATAATTTGGGCAATAACCGCTAAACAATTTTCTTTGAGCGTGAAAATTATATTTATTTTCTCCCATTGATAAATTTTTAGTGGCGGAATTTTGCCGATATTAAATATTCTGGTTACTGTTAAAGTAGCATTGGGTTTTTGGGCAGTTCTTTTGATTTTTATTCGTTATCTGGGTTTATTATAAAAGAAGCTATTGGAATTAAATATGGTAGTATAGTAGACAAGCAGCATTAGAAAAATTGAACCCAGAGAGATACCATTATACTAATGCAACACTATCTACAGTTTCTTCCTCAATTTCATAACCATGAGTTAGTTTTTCCACAGCACCATCAATCAAATCTAACCCTTGTTGGACAGTTTCCATTAAACTTAACTTACCCCGTAAATCAGCCGCACCCATAAACCCTTTTGCATACCAAGTCATGTGTTTACGAGCTTGACGTACTCCCCTATCTCCCTTGTATTCCCATAAAGCAAAAAGATGTTCTCGCGCACATTCCAAGCGTTGAATTGGGTTAGGTGGTGTTAATAATTCTCCCGTTTTTAAGAAATGATCAACTTCACCAACTAAAAATGGATAACCTAAAGTTCCTCGAGAACACATTACCCCATCTGCACCAGTTTGTTCTAAACATTTTACCGCAGCTTCCACAGAAAAAATATCTCCATTCCCAATCACAGGAATTGATAATACTTCTTTTACTTTAGCTATCCATTCCCACCGCGCATTACCATTATAACCTTGAGCGCGAGTGCGTCCATGAACAGTAATCATTTTTGCTCCTGCGTCTTCCATTCTTTTTGCAAAATCAAGGATAGTAATTTCATGATCATTCCAACCAATGCGGGTTTTCACCGTCACAGGAACATTTACAGCTTTTACCACTTCTCGTACAATTGCTTCTGCAATTTCTGGTTGACGTAATAAAGAAGAACCACCACCATTTTTAGTAATTTTATTAACAGGACATCCCATGTTAATATCAACAGTATCCGCACCTTCAGCAACCGCTTTTATAGCTGCTTCCGCGAGAAAATCAGGACGACAATCAAATAATTGAATACTAATAGGTCTTTCTTGAGGATCTACCTCCATAATTTTTGGTAATTGGTTAACATAGTGTAAACCTGTAGCATTAACCATTTCTGTATACATCATAGATTCTGGTGCATAACGCCGTACCAAACGCCGAAACACCATATCTGTCACCCCCGATAATGGCGACTGTAAAACACGGCTTTTAAGCTCAAATGAGCCAATTTTTAAAGGGGTGGAAAGTCTAGCTTGGAGTTCAGGAGAAAGGGAAATCATAGTTTAGAATTAAAAATACAATCGTTAATTGGGGAATTGAGGATTGACCAGAGGTAGTTACCTAGAGTGTGGATTCTTAACGCGGTAAATCTTAATGGACATAAACTTAAGATGACTATAAAAAATAATCAAAATCAAGACCGTCTTGTTGCCTCTTACATCTTATGTGGTGCTGGTTTCTTTGGTATAGCGGGGTTACATAGGTTATATAATGGCAAAACCGCTACTGGTTTATTATGGTTATTTACTTGCGGTTTCTTTTACATGGGGCAAATCTATGATCTGTTGATAATACCCAATATGGTTGACGAATATGAACAGAAATTGCGACTAAAGGCAGGTTTATCACCTGTAGGTATACCTAGTGAACGGATATTTATTTCCCAAGTTTACAAACCGGCTGAGAAGCCATTCATTGTCAAACTGATAGAAGCCGCAGAAGCTAACGGTGGTAGTTTAACTGTAACTCAAGGTGTCAAGGCTACACAAACCAGTTTTCTAGAAGTGGAAAATGCACTCAAAGAAATGCTGAAATCAGATCATATCAGAATAGGTAACGACCCCATTTCTGGAGCCGTGACTTATTATTTTGATGAATTGTAAAGTCTATATAGCAGGAGTCACCAAGTTAGGAGTAAAATTCCCTGGCTTTTGAGGCAAATTCTGTATCTCATGCAAATGAATACCGCTATAATTTTTAGACTTTATGCTCAATATGACTAATTTCTCCCTAGCCATTTTTGACCATTTAACCGATAAACTAACCGAGTTACTAATAACTCTAAAGTAGTTTTCCGCTCATCAATCAAAAATGATTCCAGGGTACTTGTTTTTTTGCCTTCATTACAGGAAAATCCTTTTTTACCTTGAATATTCTCTTCAGGAAAATAAAGGTTAAACTGACGTTGGCCATTTTTCCAAGAACCAATAATTTGCCAACATTCTTCCCCAGATGTAAAACCGATGATAGGATACTTCTGTTTGGCAAAATTTAAGGTGATATCAGCAACACCTTCTTTCGTAATTGCTGCTTGTAAAGCTGGTAAATAATCCTGCTTGATAAACTCTTGAAAGGGTTTGTCTTCCACCGCGGGGGGTTTTTCCTTTTTGGGCGCTTTAGCTGCGGGTTGTTCGCTTTCTGTTTGAGTTGGAGTTGTTTCTTCTGCCATTACTCAGGTTAATCCTTTTGGGTTAGTCAGTTATTTTAATTTTGACATAGGATGTCTGATCAGAACATCAAGAAAAACTATAGCAGGAGTTAGGAGTTAGGAGTTAGGAGTTAGGAGTCAGGAGTTAGGAGTTAGGAGTCAGGAGTCAGGAGTTAGGAGTCAGGAGTTAGGAGTCAGGAGTCAGGAGTTAGGAGTAAAAGTACCTTTCTTTGACACTCTCAGGTCTAAAGACACTGAGATTCTGCGGACAGAATAGTTTTAGGC
>JBAXRM010000170.1:0-9699 GCA_037131225.1 Nostocales cyanobacterium ELA583
TCCCTCTCTCTCAGGGCTAAAGCCACTGAGTTTCCCACTTACCGCGAGGTCTTATGAAAGGATAAGATGCCGAAAATAACTTATTTATTTTGTTTTTGGTGCTGGTACTGTAGTTCCTGGTGTTTTAGCTGCTGGTGTTTTAGCTCCTGGTGTTTTAGTTGCTGGTTTTTTAGCTACTGGTTTTTTAGCTTTCTTTGTAACTGAATGATGATTAGCAGTATGAGTTTGACCAGCAAAAGCATTCTGGCAGATTCCACCCAAAGTTAAGAAACTGATTAAACCAAGACTGAAAATTGCTTTAGTTGTGCTTTTCATTGTTTTATTTTCCCTGAGGTTGATTTTGTTTAAGACTACAAATTGTGGAATGCTAAAATGTGGAAACAGAATTAGTTTTTAACTGAAGAATGTTTAACTAAAGAAATATGTTTCTTAGCGTGAACTGGTCTATGTTTGTGGGTTCTTACTGTATGTTTTTTCGTCATTGAATGATGATTGCCAGCTTGGGTTTGAGCAGCAAAGGTATTCTGACAGATTCCACCTAAAGTTAAGAAACTGATTAAACCAAGACTAAAAATTGCTTTAGTTGTGCTTTTCATTGTTCTATCTCTTCTTAAATATTGATTTTGTGCAAGATTGTTTTCCCGCTTGCTTTTAACTATAGGAATTAAAAGTAAAGAATTCGGAAAGATTTTAAAATAGTTCTAAAAATCTATAAAGACAGTTACACACTAGCATTCAGCCATATAAGTAGGTTGGCGTTGAAAATTGTCGTTATGGCAAGGCAAAAGGCAAGAGGTAAGAGGCAAGAGTGAAGAGGGTTTGGGCGATTTTACTTTTCTTTACACAGTTTGGTTTTATTGTGTTCACCTACTTACAGCATCATATTAATTTGGTATTAACCACCAATACCTCCTCTAAGGTCGCTTGATAATCAAGACAGTCGCTACAATATTTTTAACCTTCTACCTCTTAAATCATGGAAAGACCAATTATATACATAGCAATTACCAATCACGGTTTTGGTCATGCTGCCCGCACAGCTTCTATAGCTAATACAATTCAAAAATTATGTCCCGAAGTGTTATTAATTTTAGTCACTACTGCACCTCGCTGGTTACTAGAATCTTATATAGAAGGTGATTTCATTTTACGTCAACGGGCGTTTGATTTAGGTGTTGTCCAAGTTGATAGTTTGATCATGGATAAACCAGCAACTTTGGAAAAATTGCGGGAAATTAAAAAAAATCACAAATCCTTAATTGCTTCAGAAGTTAATTTTATTCGCCAAAATCACGTTAATCTGATTTTAGCAGATATTCCTTTTTTGGCGGCAGGATTTGCTCAAGCTACGAATATTCCCTGCTGGATGATTAGTAACTTTGGTTGGGATTTTATTTATCGAGCTTGGGGAGGAGAATTTATAGAAATTGCTGATTGGATTAGTGATTGGTATGGAAAATGCGATCGCTTATTTCGTCTCCCTTTCCATGAACCTATGTCAGCATTTCCAAATATTACCGCCGTAGGTTTAACTGGGGGTTCTCCCAATTTTACTATTGATGAATTACGCAGTAATTGGGGAATCAATACACCTCCAGAAAAGACAATTTTACTAACATTTGGTGGTTTGGGTTTGCAAGAAATTCCTTATGCTAATATCAGCAAATTTTCCGATTGGCAATTTATTAATTTTGATGCCTCAGCACCAGATTTGCCTAACTTAATTAAAGTGACAAATCGTCAATACCGTCCTGTAGATTTTATGCCAATTTGTGGAAGAATTATCTCTAAACCTGGTTATGGAACATTTTCAGAAGCCACCCTTTTAGAAGTACCAGTGGTAACTATACCTCGTGATGATTTTGCCGAAGCGGCTTTTATGTTAGCAGGAATTACTAATTACAATCATCATCAAATTCTCACAGCAGCGGAATTTTTTCAAGGAAATTGGGATTTTCTTTATCAATCACCCCAACCACCAAAACAAACCGAACAAATAGATAAAAATGGCAATGAAACAATAGCCAAAGCTGTGATAGATTATTTACAGACAAATATATGAACTAACCTAACCATGACACCATGACACATTACCAAAAATTATTAAGAGTTTCCACAAACGGGAAATCATTTCACAATATTACTGCTAAAATTGAAGCCATTGTTGCCGAATCTGGGATAGAAACTGGACTTTGTAGTTTATTTTTACGTCACACTTCAGCCAGTTTAGTAATTCAAGAAAATGCAGATCCTAATGTATTAGTTGATTTAGCCAATTTCATGGCAAAGATAGTCCCAGAAGGAAACTATTATATTCATGATGATGAAGGGCCTGATGATATGCCAGGACATATTCGCACAGTTTTAACCCATACTTCCGAACAAATTCCCATTAATAGTGGTCATTTGGTATTAGGAACATGGCAAGGAATCTATGTTTGGGAACATCGTCAAAGTCCTAATGTTAGAGAGTTGGTAGTTCACATTTCTGGATAGAAGAATTGGGAATTGAATTATTTTACTTTCCTATTAAGTAGGTAGGCACAATTAAATATAATATGGGTAGGTAGGAGGATACCTACTCCACAAAAATATTATTTTGATATTTATTTCAGCCCATCTACTTAATTATTTCCATGTATCGCTGAGATTTTCAGGAGATTTATTTCTATTTATTACAGAACCCAAGCCAGGAATTGGAGTTGTATTAACACTAGAATTGACATTTCCACTAGAAACAGTATTTCCAGAAGGTAGAACTACATTAATATTAGATAAAGTGGTAGTTGCTGCCGGAATAGCAACAGATGTACTTCCTACCCCTGTCTGAATTTGAGGTGAATTATTGCCTTCTTTAATTACAGAAACAAAGCTAGGAGTTGTATTATCTGCTGCACCGTTAACAACAAAATTAGCTGGTAATTGAAATACCGGGGTAGGATTAGGAACTGTGATGCTAGGACTAGTACAATGCAGCTTAAGTTAATGAACTATTCTCAATCGTCTAAAAGCTGATTCCATATTACTTTTGACTTTTTATTTTTGACTTTTGACTTCCGCGAAGCGGTACTAGTAACCCCACTCCTCAACAAATTGCTGAATTTAAATCTACACCGGAAATGCAAAACAGATTACACCCATTGAGTTACAAGAACTGAATGAGTATGAACGTATTGAACACCTCATTACAGCGGTTTCCGCTCTTATGAGGTACATCTTAGCCCCCTCATCGCTTGCGGGGAGGGGGTTGGGGGTGGGGTTTTTGTACCTCATAACACC
Source organism: Nostocales cyanobacterium ELA583 (assembly GCA_037131225.1). Classification (GTDB taxonomy): domain Bacteria; phylum Cyanobacteriota; class Cyanobacteriia; order Cyanobacteriales; family Nostocaceae; genus Dolichospermum. The sequence continues at coordinate 3,280 of JBAXRM010000170.1, forward strand.
GGGAAGTGCTGTATCATGATTAAAGCTGGCAATTTATCTTATTTGACTAAGAAATCATAGACTTATCCTGCCAAAACTGGTGATTTATACAGTTCAAATATTGATTGGGTATCAGGTGAATTCCTGATTTCATCTATCATAAATTCAATCATCGGTTTAGCAATTGAACATTGCAAAATACCCGCAGAATCATAAACGCGCTCACTAGGAATTGCTTCTGTAATTGCAATCTGATTACACTTGCGATCAAATTGACAACGACGACAAACTTCCCCTCTTTGCATCCGATTATTGGTAACATTTGCAAAAGTCAGAGATTGGAAAATTTCGCTCACTGTTTGTTGAAAAATATTACCCATTAAACCTTCTGGTAAATAAGCATCACCATGAGGATAAACATCACCATTAGTATTAATAATCCAAGCCCAATCATGAATGTAGGGATTATAAATGTCAATTGTCGAGTTGACTAAATATCTCACTGCTGTTTGAAAATACTCATTTAGTGGTTGCACAGTAATATTAGAAATTTGGTTAAATTGAGCTTTTGCAACTAGTTTCAAAGCATTAATTGTTTGCTGATAAGTTAATAATAAATGACTCATCCTTGCAGGAACAATTTCACGACTGCTATGTATAGGTAAAATTCGATAATCTATTCCTAATTCATTATAAAACTGATAAGTTTGCACTGCTTTATCTACATTTAGCGCGTGCAGAACAGAAATTCCACCAACGGGAATTTTTCGATCTAATAAAATTTGTAAATTATCTAAAACCTGATCTTGAGAAACTTTACCAGCAATATCAAGACGTTGTTCTCCAAATACATCTAAGGAAAATCCTAAATGAATTTCTAGTTCTTCCAATAAATCTAAGGTTTTAGATGAGATTTTGAATAAATTACTCTGAACAGTAGTTCTCGTATCAATTCCATTATTAGTAAAATATTTATCTCTGAGTTGACAAATTGCTCGAAGGTAATTATGGGGTAATAAAAGTGCTTCACCTCCATGAAAAATGAGGGATAAGGGAAAAGTTTTTTCTTGTTTAATTATATAATCTGCCATGTTTTTGAAAAAAAACTCTATCTCCTCTAAAGACATCCGATCTTTATTTGCTAGTTCATCATATTCATAGCAATATGTACATCTTAAGTTACATAATTTGCTCAATTTCATGATTAGATGCATTGTCTTAAATTCCTTAAATGAGTAATATATAGTGTGTTTTTTATAATCGTTGTAGAGACATTATAGGAAACGTCTCTACATGATTTTTTAGCGTTGGATTGGTTGAATTTGTTGAAGTTTTAGTTCTTGTTGATTAATCTTTTGTAAGGTGTCACGCACTACTGAATTAGGTAAGGTACGTTGCACATTAGTAAATCTAGAATCTATAGCACTACCTCGTGACCAATCTTTCCAACCTCCTTGGTCTGTCCATGAAGATTGATCCCATGAACCATCAGCAGCGACCTTATTTTTCTTTCCTAAATCAAATATAGCCTGATTGATGACTTTGCCTTGAGCAACTTCAATAATTAAATTGTTGGAAAGTTTGTATTGACCATCAGGTGCAATTGTTTTTTTGCCATTTTTATCAACAACAAATATCTGTTTACTATCAATTAAAATGGTTTCTGCACCTAATTGATTAGCTAATTTTTGGTCTTTAACAACAATCAAATCATATTGCTTAGTTTTTGGCAATTGACGAATTTGTCTCAACTTTACGGAATTTTGGGCTATTGGATTGGGACTTGCTGCCGCTACGGGAATTAAGTATTGATCTAAGCTGCTTAATAGCTGGGTTGCTAAACCACTTTGAGTAGTTAATGGGATAAAAGCAGTTAAAATTAGGGCTGTTTTTACTAATTTTTGTCTAGTTATATGGTGATCTTTTTTATTGGTATTATTATTTTGATTAGACATGGTTTATTTCCTCGATGTGTTAAAGTAAATACAGGATAAAAGAGATCAACGAAAATACTAAATTCAGAAATTATCAACTGTTTTTTATCCATTGTCAGCATAAAATATTCGTATTCACATATATATTCATGCTGAAAATAGCTGTACAAAAATACAGTGTTTGCGTAAAATTCAAGTCAACTGAATACTAAAAAAATGCTTATGCAGCAGGGGTTTTGCTAAACCTTTGTGATAGGACTATCGGACTTTTGAAAAAGTTCCCATCTAAAAGTTAAAATGATTTTTGAATCGGGTTATAAAAGTTAAGTATGACTACACTATGGTAAAAATCACTCTAAAAGTATCAATACCTTAGCCATTTTTCTGCTTTGTTAGGTTTGATGCTATTATTGCTCCGTAACACTGATGCGATGATTGATATGGCTCAATATTGGGTAAATGTAAAGCTATATGAACAATTATTAAGACAAGCAGGAGAGTTACGATAACCACATTAGTATAATTAATACTGACCGTATACTAAACAGATTAAAGAAAATTCAACGTCACCATATTGATGCGGTACAGGGGTTTACATTCCTAATTAGGATATGAGGTATTCACGCACAGGAGGAAGATCGGAAAATGTCGAAGATAGATTATACTAAACTAAATCAGTTATTAAGTCGATCATCTTGGCAGGAAGCAGATATTTAAACTAGAAATATCATGCTACAAATTACGGGAGCGAATCACCGAAAAGAATTGCTAATAATTGCCAGTGATATTCAAAAAATTCCTTGTTCTGAATTAAAAACTTTAGATCAACTTTGGATGAAGTTTAGTAATCAACGATTTGGATTTAGTATAATTGTAAATATCTATCAAGCCGAAATCCCATTTGATTGAAATGCTCATCCGCAGTTAGCACATCAGTAATTCCCCGATTTTGCATCACAATACATGATATAAGTAGGTGAACACAATAAAACTAAACTGTGTAAAGAAATGTAAAATCGCCCAAACCCTCTTCACTCTTGCCTCTTGCCTTTTGCCTTTTGCCTTGCCATAACGACAATTTTCAACACTCACCTACTTACAGTCAACTAATCCCCATTCTTTATCTTGACGACTTCTGAATAATTGAAAAGCAGCATTGTACAGTTCATTAGTTAGAGGAACTATTTCAACGTTTGGGTCTGATTCTAGGGATTCAAGAAGTTGGATTGCGGCGGTTCTATATCTTTGCTTAGAAAGAGCATTACCAATTTCTAGTAAAATTGCTTGAGTTGTAACAAGATAAGAATTTTGAGCTTCAATTTTAACCAAATATGAAACCCCTCTGGTAAACCTCTCCTTTGCACCTCTCCCTAACCCTCTCCTAAGAGGAGAGGGAAAAGGAATAATATTTAATACTGGAGAGGCTTTGAACCTTATTCTTTGTATGATAAAAAAGTCCAGCTTCTAGCCGTTTTGAGTATATTTGTGCGATGCCTGCGGAGATCGCACCTCCCACATCCCCTACCCTAAAACAGCGAACTGCTTGCAGCAGCGCTTACGCTATCGCATTCCCACATCCCCACAAGCGATCGCAAATTAAATTCAAAATAGTCCAGAAAATCTAACTTTTGATGAATTTGAAACTCTCCTCATTCAGAATGGGTGGGAATTTAGTCGTCAAAAAGGAAGTCATCGTTTATGGTATTCACCGAGTGGTCAACCTTTACCAATTCAACCTCGTAAAGATGGAAAAGCAAAACTCTATCAAATTCAGCAGTTTTTTGAATATCAAGAGGGAAATCAGTAATGACTTTAAATAATTATAATTTTAATGGCTTCACAATTAATTTATATATTGATGAACAAGGAGATTGGTTAGCACATTTCCAAGAAATACCTAATATTTCAGCTTTTGGTGATACTCCTGAAGAAGCTTTGCAAGAACTAAAATTAGCCTGGGAGTTAGTGAAGGAAGATTATCAACAAAAGGGTAAAGAAATTCCCTTTGCTCCTGTGCGTAGAAAATTGTACTCTTCATGAAGCGATTCCTGCGGAGCGCTTCGCTATCGCAATCCCCACGACAGCGAACTGCTTGCAGCAGCGCTTGCGCTATCGCCTATTTAGTTGAGGATGATAATTTTACCAGCGGCTGAGTAATAACTTTTCTGTTTTTAGACTTATGAACAAAAACGCACTCAGCTTCTTGAGAGACCCTGCAAATAATTTTTAATTGGAAGTTTCTATATCTAAAGATAGATGACAATTTTCTGGAAATGGCAAAATAATGTTTTTATACCAATTATCCTCCTGGTTATCCATCAGTAACCATCGTATAAATTAAATTCCATTCCTCATAAGGATGATAAAACTCGTTAATCCAGACTTATTGCAAATTCTACGAAATCCAGGATAAAACAAACACAAAACAAATAAAGGATGTTACTAAGATGACAGAACAACAACATAATGACACTCTGACTAATGCGATCGAGACGGGAATCAACTCTCAAGGAAATGCCAGCATATCACTGACAGGAACCATTGGTGATAACTACTTTCTCGCCGATCTGAGAGATGATATGGATTTCTATCGCTTTCAGGGAGGCGCGGGAGATCGCATCGAATGGAAGATTACAGCCGATGGCTATCCTTGGTATCTTGCAGATTTAGTTTTTGGTGGAGTTTTATATAATGCTAATGGCAATATAATACAAAATTCTTCTCAGGGTAGTTCGGGTACCTATGCGTTTATTTTGCCGACTAATGGGCTGTTCTACCTAGCCGTATGGGGAACACCGGGTCGTCCATTTTCTGGAACGTCTGCTGATGTTGATCCCAACCTGTTCCCTCGTAGTATTGTTAATGCTGTTAACACAGGAGCGTATACTCTGTCTTTCAATCTGTTTGATAATACACCTAATTATCCGTCTCCTCCTACTACCCTAGCAATTTCCTCCACTAACGCCACTCAAACCGAAGGAAATTCGGGCAGTAAAGCCTTTACTTTCACCGTCACGCGATCGGGTGATACATCCCTTGCCAGCAGTGCTAGTTTCGCAATAACTGGCAGTGGTACTAATCCTGCCAATGCTGCTGATTTTGGTGGTGCTTTACCTACGGGAACTGTCAACTTTGCAGCAGGTGAAACGACAAAGACAATCACTGTCAATGTCAGTGGTGATTCCATTTTTGAAGCGAATGAAACCTTCAATGTCACGTTAAGCAATCCCACTGGCGCAACTATCGATCCAGTAAAAACTATTGCTACAGGAACGATTACTAATGACGATGTAGCAGCCCTACCCAGCATCAGCCTAGCAGTCAGTCCCGCCAGTGTCCAAGAAAACGGAACGCCTAACCTGGTGTACACCTTCACCCGCAACGGAGCCACTACCAATGCCCTCACCGTCAACTACAGCGTAGCCGGAACTGCCACCAACACCGACTACACTGGTACTACTACGGGAACTGGTAAAACCGTGACTTTTGCAGCCAATTCTGCCACAGCGATCGTTACTGTTGACCCCACAGCAGACACTGAAGCAAAGCGAGGGAAGAGAAAATCAAACCGATTATTGACCCACTTTAAGCGAAGGTAGAGAAGATTCTCAAACCCCCGACTCACTCCATCTCATCCCCACTCCCTTGAATCGCTGCTAGATAAGCCATTTATAGGCACTTTCGACTAAGGATCGTGGATTAAATCATGACGTAGTTATGATTCGCCAACGGCGGAAATATTTAAATCAACAACTTAAACACTAAGGACGGTTTATCATGGCTAACAACTTCATCTGGACTAACGCAACTACCTTAAATGGTACTCTTTGGGATAATGGAACTCTATCATTCGCAAATCCTATTACCCAAATCGGCACATTAACACTTGGTGGTAGTTCTTCCAAGTTTCTAAATACTCAACTCAACAATACGGGAACTATCGTTGAAAATGACTATCGTTTGTTTTTCAATGACGGTGCTATTCTCAACAATTCTGGTAATTATGAATTGCAACAGGGAGACATTCGTAATTCCACTTCTAGTATTGGCACATTTAACAACTCTGGAACTTTCAAGAAAACCACTACAGGAATAGGCTCTATTGGAGTCGCCTTCAATAATACAGGAACAGTAAATGTTGAATCAGGAACTTTAAACATTACGGGAGGAGGAGTTAGTAATGGTGGAAACTTCAACTTAACTAGCGGTAAAATCTTGGAATTTAGTGATGGAGTTTATACTCTTAATAATGGAGCAAAAATCAACGGTAATGGTAATCTTGCCGTTAGTGGAACTTTAGATGTCAAATTAGCAGGGGGAACTGCTATTGCTAATACTGTTGTATTTACCCTTGGTGGTGGAACATTTCAAGTAGATGGAAATTGGAATTTACTAACAACAAATAATTGGAATGGAGGAACTTTAAAGAGTTCGGGAATTATTACCAATAGTGGCACATTAACACTTGGTGGTAGTTCTTCCAAGTTTCTAAATACTCAACTCAACA
>JBAXRM010000171.1:0-9697 GCA_037131225.1 Nostocales cyanobacterium ELA583
TTGCCCTGTACGACCAGAAGAAATTAGATGAAGCTGTTCATGCTTACGAAAAAGCTTTTGAACTTGACCCTAAATTTGCTGCTGCTTACAACAATCTCGGACTTGCCCTGTACGACCAGAAGAAATTAGATGAAGCTGTTCATGCTTACGAAAAAGCCATTGAACTTGACCCTAAAGATGCTGCTGCTTACAACAATCGAGGCAATGCCCTGAGAGGCCAGAAGAAATTAGATGAGGCTGTTGCTGATTACCAAAAAGCTATTGAACTTGACCCTAAATATGCTATTGCTTACAACAATCTCGGTATTGCCCTGAAAGACCAGAAGAAATTAGAACAGGCTGTTGCTGCTTACCAAAAAGCCATTGAAATTGACCCTAAGTATGCTAAAGCTTACAATGATCTAGGCACTGCCCTGAGTGACCAGAAGAAATTAGAACAGGCTGTTGCTGCTTACCAAAAAGCCATTGAAATTGACCCTAAGTATGCTAAAGCTTACAATGATCTAGGCACTGCCCTGAGTGACCAGAAGAAATTAGAACAGGCTGTTGCTGCTTTCCAAAAAGCTATTGAACTTGACCCTAAATTTGCTATTGCTTACAATAATTTAGGCACTGCACTGTATGACCAGAAGAAATTAGATGGGGCTGTTGTTGCTTACCAAAAAGCCACAGAACTTGACCCTAAGTATGCTTATGCTTACAATGGTCTAGGCAATGCCCTGAAAGACCAGAAGAAAATAGATGAAGCTGTTGACGCTTTCCAAAAAGCTAATGAATTTGACCCTAAATTTGCTGCTGCTTACAACAATCTTGGCGTTGCCCTGAGTGCTTACAATGGTCTTGGCAATGTCCTGTATGACCAGAAGAAATTAGAACAGGCTGTTGTTGCTTTCCAAAAAGCCATTAAACTTGACCCTAAATTTGCTCCAGCTTACAATGGTCTTGGCAATGCCCTGAGTGACCAGAAGAAATTAGATGAAGCTATAGAACATTTCAACAAAGCCATAGAACTTGACCCTAAATTTGCTTATGCTTACAATGGTCTAGGCAATGCCCTGAGAGACCAGAAGAAATTAGATAAAGCTGTTGTCGCTTTCCAAAAAGCCATAGAACTTGACCCTAAATATGCTGGCGCTTACAACAGTCTCGGCCTTGCCCTGAGTGACCAGAATAAATTAGATGAGGCAATATCCAACTATAAAATAGCCCTATCATTACCAGAAAATACTTCTACAACTCCAACGACTGTCCATACTGGAGCTAATAATAATTTAGGTTTAGCATTGCAAAACCAAGGAAAGTTGAAAGAAGCTATAAAACATTTCGACAAAGCCGAACAACTTGACCCCGATTATATATATACCAATAACAACAATATAGGAGCAAGAAATTTATTGACTGAACAAGAGAATAAACTAGGTAGTGTAGAAGATGACCGCCAATGGTTGCCCAAAAATGACCCCAATTTACGCGTTAAGCGTTCTGTGGTACGCATTACTGCTAAGTTTTCTACTAACAGCAAACTTCTGGGACCTGAGGTTGGGACTGGTGTAGTTATCCAGCGAGATGCCAGCAGGACATTAATTCTCACCAATCGTCATGTGATTTTTGATGGCAATGAACAGAGTAAAAATATTCAAGTGGAATTTTTCAGCCCACATTCAGCAAATAGAGTCAGAATGAGGAGAAATGCCAAATTATTGAAAATGACTCCTACAGATGAACTCGATTTAGCTGTTTTGGAAGTTAGTGATAAACTGCCAGCAGATATCCAACCTTTATCAATGTCTACTACCATCTACCCCGCAATGCCTATTCAAATTATCGGTCATGATGCCAAACGAGGTGAAGATAAATCATGGTCTGTAAAATCAGGAAAAATCAATTATCAGAACCAACAATTACAAATATCGGAGGCCGCACTCAAACGTGGTTACTCTGGCAGTCCTGTGATAAACTCAGAAAATCGCATTATAGGCATAGTTTATGCCCAAAAATCAGGTGAAAAGCAAGATTTTGCCTATCCTATATCTGTAGTTAAAAAACAACTATCCATTTGGAAAATTAATTTAGCCAAACAATGAGTTATGAATTATAAAATTCTGCTTGCCAGCCTATTAATTCTCAGCATTAATCCTCTATCTGCTGTTGCCTATTGTCCACAAGGAAATCCCCGTTCTACAGATTATATCCGCCGCCAACCACCCAACCGTTGTGAAGGCATCAAACTCGAACCGATAAGTGGTAATAGCTTGAGTTTAATTTCCATTGCTACCCGCAACATTGCCAGTTATGGTAAAACCCTAACCTTACAAGTTCCCCGCATCAAGAATGGTAACAATCCTCAAGTTATAGTCACATCATTGGATGATAATTATAACTATCAATTAGATGATTTGCTATTATCTAACAATGGTGCAAATTTCGGCTTTAGCTGGGATACTTACGTTCTCAGACAAGCTAAGATACCTACCAATAAACTCCGCGCTGTAGCATCCTATAGCCTTGGTTCTCAAAATGTCTATGTTCCCGTCACATTGGGACAAACTTCTGGTAAATACGAGTTTGTTTTTTATTCTCAAGATCGAGTTAAATTTACCAGTTTAAAAATCCTTCCACTCACAGATAAAAAAGATCAAAAGCCTGTATATAGTACATCTCGCACTACCCCCAATAGTGGTGAAATTAGTTTTACATGGGATGGAAGTAAAGCTCCTGCGGGACGCTATAAGTTACATTATATTGCTTTTATTGACCGAATTAATGAACCCAGCGATCGCATTGAAAAGGAAATTGTATTTGAACATAACCCAACTTGGTTAAAATAAATCATGGGATATCGGCAAAAAGGCAGACAGAAATCTTCCCACAATTCCAGATTTAGTAAGATTAAGAACTTTATTATTACTAAGTCTGGTTTAATTCAGACAAAATTTAATAATATCAATCATAATTTTCTCCAGCAATTGCCAAATCTAAAACAATATCTAATCCAGCAAAAATCATCTTTCTTGGTGATAATATTGCTTGTGGTTTTGTGTATTATTACTATTGGTGCTATTGTCCCTGGAACTCATATATTTGAAGGTAATCTTATTTTTAAAGAAATGAGTTTTACCTATAATGATAATCAACCTAAACTTTTTATCGGCAATATTAAAAATATTAAAGAACTAGAAACCGAAGGTAAGCAAAAATTAACTTTTACTGGCAGTTTTCAAAGTGAATCTTTACCAGAAATTAATAAAAAAAATTCCTTAGAAATTCAACTTACAGACAGGGAAAGTAAAATTATTATTACTCCAGCCAGTTCTAAGACAGAAAGCGAAATTAGTCTCAAAGAATTACGACTACAACCACAAACAAGAATAGCTAAATTAAATTATGATTTTTATCGTCAACAATTAGCTTTTTCTCTTCTTCCCAATTCCCAAAATAATCCCAATCCCTTAGAAATATATTTAGGTGAACAACCTATCAAAGTTATTATAGCAGGCTATAAAATACCCAGTTTAAAATTACCGAAGTCACAGGATGATCAAGCACAATTAGAGTTTATTGTCAATCCCAATAATAAAGAATTTACTTTTAACATTCAAGAAAATACTAATATTTATCTAACTTTATCAAAACCGCCAAAATATGAATCAGAACAATGGTTTAGAGGCAAAATAACAACTAAAGATGTCACATTTACTCACGTAGATAAAAATGGTGGCAACCTCAGAGATGATTTAGAAATATCTACCATTGTTGAAGGTAAAATCCGCATGGCAGAACAGGATAGAGAAATTAAAGAAAATCAATTTCTCATGGGAGAAGAAACTAATAAACCGTTAAATATTCAACTTATCCGCAATCTACAAATAATATCTGATAAAAAAGGCATAGAAGCCCGTTTTTCTGGGAAAACTAAACAAATTCAAATTGGACTAGATCAAGATTTTCCTGTTTCTAGTATCCAAGGTAGTTGGTTAGATGGTGTTTTACCCCGTGATGCCATTATTGCCCTATTTTCCTTTGGCGCTGCTACGGTTGCTAACCTTCTTTCTTGGTTATTTAGTAATACTAATTCTCGCAAACCATAATATTTTTTTGATAGGAGAATGTTTAAGAGGTTGTTTGAAAAGTATTAGATGAAACCAATAATTTCCAAAAACCTAACCCCCCAGCCCCCCTTCCCTGCGAGGGAATGGGGGTTTCAAAGCCTCTCCCCGCGTCGGGGAGAGGTTTGGAGAGGGGTTTATTTATACATTAAAAACTTTTCAAACATCCTCTAATTATATCAAGTCCGTTGTTCGTACCTCATAATTAAATTAATTTACAGTAATAATTTCGGCTTGACGTTCGCCATTTTCACCATAGTTTAAACATACCTTTAAATAACTATCTGGTAGATATGGCATTCGTTCAGCCCATTCAATGGCGACAATTCCCGGTGTTACCTCTATGCCTTCCCAGTAACTTTCTAGGTTCAATCCAGTAACTTCTTGAGATTCTAAACGGTATAAATCTAAGTGATAAAGGGGGATGCGTCCTTCTGTGTACTCATTAATCAGAGTAAAGGTAGGACTAACAATAGAGTCAATTATCCCCAATCCTTTACCAATACCTTGCACCAAAGTAGTTTTACCAGCACCTAAATCACCTTCTAGCAAAATCACACTTCCAGCATTCAAAGTTTCTCCAAGGGTAATACCTAATTGCTGTGTTGCTTCTATATCTGGAAGGAAAATTTTAGTCATTGATAATTGGTAATTGGTAATTGGTAATGTCTAAGAGGGTGTTTGAAAAGTTTTGAATGTATAGACTGACCCCTCTCCAAACCTCTCCCCTGCAAGGGGAGAGGCTTTAAAACCCCCATTCCCTTGCAGGGAAGGGGGGTAGGGGGGTTAGGTTTTTGGAGATTACTGGTTTGATATAATACTTTTTAAACAACCTCTAAGCATTATCCAGTGTATCGGGATTAACGCCTAAATCACGCAACAGTTGTCCTAGTTGTTCAACTTTTCTTTGTGCTTCTGTTGCTTCTTGTTCAGCAAGAATAACTGATACTTTTAACCGAGACATTCCGCGACATCTGAGATATCGTGAATATCTAGTATAACATCACCAACTGAGTTAGTGAAGGTGGTATCCCACATTGCCTTAGAACATAATTCTAAGGCTCTTGATTGTCTATCAACGAGTTCAATACCCAAATTTTCTCTAGAACTACCAAGTTTTCTAAGGAAAGGTTTATTTTCTTTGTAGCCATTCAAGTCTATTCGGAACCATTACAGTTACTCAAAATATTTATTGACTTTAAATTAACTACAAAACTCTCGTTATATATTTAATATTATAAACCTATTGTCGGAAAATGTCAATAGATGTCTGAAGATTTGATGTCCTATTCTTTACTCTTTCATTAGCAGCAATAGCTTCTTCTGTTGGTTCAGGAATTAATTCTCCTGTTAGTGTGAACCACCTTAACCATAACTTGGGAATATCTCGAAATGTCCCTTGCCATAATCCCAAACTTAAACCTAATTCTGGCATTGGTAAGCGTCCCTCAGTCATATTCATAGGTTCATAATGACCACCTACTAACTGAAATGCGCGGACTTCATTGGTGTAGCGGCTAAAAACAATGTAGTAGGGAATCCTTAAAATCCGTTCATAAACTTCCCATTTTGTGGGAGGTTTACCTATCTTACTTTCCCTATTACCTAAATCTTCATCTTCTGTACCAGGAGATAATAATTCTACAACTACAAAAGGGTTTGCTGGTTCTTGCCAAGTGACATAACTTAAACGCAAATCTTGACCATTATATAATTTTGGGACTCCAACTACACCAAACCAATCTGGGCGTTTATACCATAAAGGATTTTGCAGATCATAATAAAGATTCAGATCAGCAGCACTATAAACAAGTTCTGAACTCCAGGTTGTTGGCTGAAAAGTTAAATATAAAAGTAAAGGTTGTAAAAAATGAAAGTCGTCTGGCAAACCTTTTTCCTCTGGGTTTGCGCTAGGTAAATCATACATTGTCGGTAAAGTTTCCCAAGGGGGAAGGGGTGGTTCAGTTTGAGAAATGATGGAAGAAGTCATAAATATTTTAGGTTGGTAATTGGTAATGGGGAAATATATTTCCCCGTCCCCAGTTTTTACTTCCCGTGATGCGCTCCACTGTACCATTTTAATAAAACCTTGGCTAGTTTTTGGGGGTCATGGCGAACAGCACCATATTCATCTTCAAATAAAATATTAGCAGGAACTATTCGCCGTCCTAACTTGGTAACAGATTCTCGGTCTAAAAAAACTGGATGGGCATTTTGTTGGGCATAACGGATAAGTGCTTGGGCTGAGGGTGTTTTTTTATGAACTAATACGGCATCGAATAACCTTCTATTGCCACAAGCATCATCTATGGCTTGAATATGTTCAGCAACGCTATATCCATCAGTTTCTCCTGGTTGGGTCATGATATTGCAGATATAAATGCGGGGTACATTGGTAGCGGCGATCGCATCGGCAATTTCTCCAACTAACAAATTAGGAATTAAGCTGGTATAAAGACTACCCGGACCAATAATAATGTAATCAGCTTCTTTAATGGCTTTAATTGCGGCGGGAACTGCCGGTGGATTTTCAGGAATACAACCAATTTTGACAATTTTCCCCGCAGCTTTAGGAATATTTGATTCACCCTCAATGCGGCGGCCATCTGTCAATTCTGCCCAGAGACGGACATCACTGAGAGTAGCAGGTAAAACTTGTCCTCTCACCGCTAATACTTTAGAACTGGCTGCGATCGCTTGCACCAAATCCCCAGTAATATCAGTCATGGCTGTTAAAAACAAATTACCAAAACTGTGACCTGTTAAGCCATCTCCAGCCCGAAAGCGATATTGAAATAATTCCGTCAGTAATTTTTCTTCATCAGCTAATGCTGCTAAACAATTGCGGATATCTCCAGGTGGTAAAACGCCAAATTCTTCCCGTAACCTGCCAGAAGAACCGCCATCATCTGCTACGGTGACAATAGCAGTAGTATTAGCAGTGTAGGTTTTTAAGCCTCTCAGTAAAGTCGAAAGTCCAGTCCCACCACCAATGACCACAATTTTAGGACCCCGGTATAAGCGACGATGTGCCAAGAGGACATCTATTAACTCCTCTTCATCACTTATAGGTCTTAGCACCTCCGTAATTGAACCTAGAGTTCGGGATTGTCCCCACAGCACCAACAGGACACCAGAGACAAGGAGTAAGGGACCGCTGACATAGTTGGGTAAAATATCCGCAAGAAATCCAAAAAGACCTTTCAGCAATTCTAGTATCCAAAAAATGGGGGTTAATTTTACCCAAATAGCCAACCCCAAGCTGGCCAACACAATACCCCCAAAACTGATTAGTAACCACCGTTTTACAGCCAATCCAGGGGATAACCATTTAAACCATTGGTGAACCCGATGGGAAGTGCGACTGTGCGACTGTAGTTGTAGCAAATTAATAGCTTGTTTTATAAAACCGATGAACATACCTAAAAGGGGAAATTGGTACAAACAATATTTAACAGAAACTTTACATTACCTGCTTTCAAGACTAAGGAAAAACCACAAGATTTATTCAATCCTTTATATTTAACGGACTACAGGGATTCAGGAGTAATTCTTTAACTGGCGTGACGACTTAGAAATCATAGTCCACGCTACGCTATCAGGAAGAAGAAGTAAAAAAGAAGATAAATGTTTCACCAATCACCAATCACCACATTCCAGAGAATTTCATGAAAAAGCGAATTTTAGGAATAGATCCAGGACTAGCAACCGTGGGATTTGGGGCAATTGATTGGCAACAAAGTCAAACTAAAGAACAGGAAACAACGGTACAAATGGTAGATTTTGGCGTAATTCGCACCTATCCAGATATGGAAATGACTCAGCGACTATGCACTTTATTTGACGATTTACACACCGTGATGGAAGAACTACAGCCAGATTTAGTAGCCATTGAAAAATTATTTTTCTATAGGATGGCGAATACTATTATCGTGGCACAGGCCAGAGGTGTACTGATGTTAGTTTTAGGACAGCGTAAATTGCCTTATGTAGAATTTGCACCTCCGCAAATTAAGCAAGCTTTAACGAATTATGGTAAAGCAGATAAGGCAGAAGTGCAAGAGGCAGTAATGCGGGAGTTGGATTTAGAGGAAATTCCTAAGCCAGATGATGCAGCGGATGCTTTAGCAGTGGCGTTAACGGCTTCGTTTCAGTTGTGAGATTGTACAAAGAGAATAAAGTTGGAAACTGAATAATAAAGTTGGAACCTATACTCGTGTTGGCTAACGCTAAAAAGCATACTATACTGTTGCTGCATAGCTAAAATATAAATACAGTAATACTCTGCAAAGCAGAATGTACTAAAGGATGCTGTAATGTCAGCGAACGAAGCCAACACTAGGACACAATTAATTGATCCTGCTTTAACCCTAGCAGGATGGAACATCAAAGACCCCCACCAAGTGGGGTTAGAAATTCCTGTGGATGGCTATAATGCCGAACCTTGGAACGGTGTTACTGATTATTGCTTGTACCAACCCAATGGGGAAGTTATAGCAGTGGTGGAAGCAAAACGCCAAAGCAGTGATCCTAAAATTGCCCAAACGCAGGTAGAATACTACGTTAAAGAAATAGAAAAAAATCAAAGTTTTCGCCCTTTTGCGTTTATGACGAATGGGGAGGAAATTTATTTTTGGGATGTGGGAAATTCTGCAAAACGACAGGTAGCTGGCTTTTTTTCGCCATCAGATTTAGAGAATTTACTATATGTTCGTCAAAATCAAATTGCGTTAAGTTCATTACCAATTAATACCCAAATTGCTGGGAGAGATTATCAACAGGAAGCTATTCGTCGGGTTTGTGAAACATTTGATGAAGGAAAACGCCGCACTTTGTTGGTAATGGCTACGGGAACAGGGAAAACACGCACCGCAATGGCTATTATTGACTTATTTTTAAAAGCTAATCAAAGTCGTAAAATCTTATTTGTTGCTGATAGGGATAATTTAGTCAAGCAAGCTTTGGAAGAAGGGTTTATGGAACACATACCCCATGAACCATGCGACAGAATTTACAGCCATAACATAGATAAAACTAAACGGCTGTATGTTGTTGTGGAAAAGACCTTGAGGAATTCCTATAAAAAATTTAGTCCGGCTTTTTTTGATTTAATTATTTTTGATGAAGCACATCGTTCTATTTTCAACCTCTTTCAAGAGGTAATGGAATATTTTGATGGGCGGATGATTGGTTTAACAGCTACTCCCGCAGGTTTTATTGATAGAAATACTTTTAATACTTTTCATTGTTTTGATGGTATTCCTACTTTTCTCTACACCTATAAACAAGCAATTGAAGAGAAGAATTTAGTTAATTTTAGTCTATATCAAGCACAAACTAAATTTCAAAGTGAAGGTATTAAAGGCGCGAAACTTTCCGAAGAAGAACAGAATATATTAATAGCACAAGGAACTGACCCAGATGATATTGATTTTTCTGGTACAGATTTAGAAAAAAAGGTGAGTAATAAAGACACTCTCCGCAAGCAGTGGGAAGAAATTATGGAAGTTTGCCATAAAGATGAATCAGGGCAACTACCCAGCAATTCTCATTTTGAAAAAAATAAGATAAAATTCTCTTAATTTAAGTGG
>JBAXRM010000172.1:0-9651 GCA_037131225.1 Nostocales cyanobacterium ELA583
ATTATCCAAAAACCGCTTGACAAAAGACTTACAGCCTTAACTTGTCACCAATGCTGGTAAACGAATTTGTCAGAAACAAACAATTTATAGATTATAATCAGAAGGAGAAACTTTACATTAGGTAAGTTACTATGGTTACCAAACAAATAATTCAACAAAAGTTAGAAAGTTTAACTCAAGAAGAACTTAATCAAGTTTATGGATTAATTGAACAATTAAGTAGTGCAGAAAAGCCAATTAAAAAGCCTAGTTTAATGTCTCAATTACGAGAAATATCAATTGATGCTCCTGAAGATTTCTCTGTGCAAGTTGCTATGAGTTTAGGGAGAGATATAAGTGAGGAGTAAAATTTTTGTTGATACTTTGTTTATTGTAGCTTTAATCAATAAACGAGATCAATATCATCAAACGGCTTTACAGTTTGCTCAACAATTTGAAAATTATCCTTTGATTACAACTGACGCAATTTTTTTAGAAGTTGGTAATACTTTATCAAATAACTATAAAAATCAAGCGGTTGAATTAATGGAAAAGTT
Source organism: Nostocales cyanobacterium ELA583 (assembly GCA_037131225.1). Lineage (GTDB taxonomy): Bacteria > Cyanobacteriota > Cyanobacteriia > Cyanobacteriales > Nostocaceae > Dolichospermum. The sequence continues at coordinate 537 of JBAXRM010000172.1, forward strand.
TTTAGTGTCTGATAGTGTTGAAGTTATTCGTTTAAATCCTGATTTATTTGATGAAGCATTAAGTTTATATAAAAAACATCAAGATAAATCTTGGGGTTTAGTTGATTGCATTTCTTTTGTAGTGATGAAAAGATATGAAGTTACCCAATCATTAACTTTTGATAGGCATTTTATTCAAGCAGGTTTTCAAGCATTAATGAAACAATAGAAATTCTTGATTGCGGAATGTGGGTTGTAACTAATGAATATCAAACAAGAAGAAATTAAAGCAATGATTCTACAATTTCTTGTAGAAGAAATTAATGAACTAATTGAAGAAATTAAAAAAGTTCTGGAAATAAAAGAGTTTATGCAACTAGCAGAAACAGGATTTGATCAATGGAATGATCCAGAAGAGGATATTTATAGCAATGAACCCGAAGATTCGTGAAATTAGCATAATAACAAGAAAAATCCGGATTTGTAAATAATTATTAACTTATACTTGTCTAAAGTTATTCATATAAATTATACTAAGCGGGGTAAATGTGCAGAAAAAGATTAGTAATTTAGTTTATGTTTGATCTAAAAGCGTCAATTTTATCAGTCAAAAATGCTTTTTTCCAAGCATTATCATACATTCCTGAGTTTGTAAACTTAGAAGCTAAAGACAAAGGAAAAGTCGTAGATGCAAGTTTTAAAGCTCTTCTCAAAAACTTGATGGAAGATTTTGACATGATTCCTGGTGTGGACTATGAAGATAACTTGCGTGATAATGAACCTGCTGCTGATTTCGTTATTCTTTCAGATAGAGCTAATGTTCTAATGAAAGATTTGTTAGATGGAAAAATTACAATTGTTAAAGAACATAGTAGAGTGAGCAAAACAGGTAATACTTATACTGTTCAAGCTCATTACAGACGGATGGGATAGTTAAAATTAACTACTTTATGAGGTAAAATATTCAATATGGAATCTAAAGTTTTTAAGCAAGGAAATTACATTTGGGAGTGTAAATCTTCTTATACTGACCCCGGCGGTGCAATTGATTTGAATAATTTAAAACCAGCAATTGAAGAAGTACAAAAAAGGTGGAAAAGGGAAGGAAAACCAAGTGGTTACTATTATGTATTTCCTGTTAATTTAGTAGGTAATAAGGCTAGACAGGAATTAGAAAGATTTAAACAAGCTTATCAGGGTCAAGTTGATATTGAATACTATGATAGAGAACAGGTACAAAAATTAATTGAGAACTTGTCAAAGTTAAGTGATATGCAATCTCTTGTTGATTATATTAACCAAGTATGGAAAAGATAAAAAATGACACAAAGAATACAGTTTTCAATAATAAAAGTTTTTTCTGAGAAATTCCTCTCAGAGTTTGATGGTGAAACCAATCCTTTTGTCACGGGCAATATATATGAATGCTTAAAAGGATTATTTAAAGGAACAGAAAAAAATTCCTCAGAATATGTGGAAAAATATTTTGAGAATGTAGAACTGAATTATTTATCTATTACGGAAGTTGAACTAGAAAAAATAGATAAAACCTCCCTTAAAGAATTAAAATATATTTTTGATCGTGAAACTAATTCACTTTCATTAGTAGATGAAGAATTGTGGATAAATTTGGAGAAAATAATATTCAATGAATTGAAGAAATGCTTAGATAATAATGAAGATATGAAAAAATCCTTAAAATATCATTGTGACATTATTCATGATTACCAAAAATTATTAGGTCTGTTTCATAAAAGGATTTTATTTATAAATATTTTCTAGGTTAATTATATATAATTTGACCTATCATACTATTTACTAGGATAGTATTTTTTTTTGCGCCTTTGCTCCTCTGCATTTCTGCTCGAAGCGCGAAATTGGGAGTTAAAACATGAGAAATAACCCCATCCTGAAAATCCTCAAATCCTGGACATCCTGATTCTGACAATATGCTATAATCTACCTAATGATTTAGGAGTAAAATCAATGCTACAAATCAATAAAAATTATGTTTTAGATCAAAATCAAAAACCAATTGCTGTACAAATTCCTATTACTGAATTTGAACAAATAGAAGAAATTTTAGAAAATTATGGATTAGCAAAACTAATGGAAGAAGTAGAAACTGATGAAATTTTATCTAAAAATGAAGCTTTAAAATATTTAGAATTACTGAAAAATAACAATGTGGAAAGTTGAATATACAAAGAAATTTTTAAAAGAATTAGCATCGTTACCTAAAGATATTCAATCTCGGATAGAAGCGATTGTTTTTAATGAATTAGAAATAGAAAATCCTTTTGAGTTAGGCTATCTTGGTAAAATGAAAGGTTACAAAGATAAATATAAAATTAGAGTAGGAGATTATAGAATAGGTTTAACTCTGGATCAAAAAACTCAAACTATTTTATGTCAAAGAGTTGCACATCGTAGCGAAATATATAAAATTTTTCCTTAATCTTTCATCCTCAAAAATCACCCCATCCTGAAAATCCTTAAATCCTGGACATCCTGATTCTGACAAAATGAGATATAGTGAATTTTAAGAGCGATCGCAAAGCTAACCAAAGGTATTACTGTTTTAATAAAAATATGACACCGATAGGTTTATGATAGACATTCATTGTCATCCTCATTAAATCCAAAAATGGAAAAAGTCTTAAAAGTCATTGCAGACGTAATTACTAACCCCCCAATTCCTCACGAACCCCAGAAACAATCATTAAAAAATTGGGCAATGTATTGCTTACGAGATAGAGGTTTTATAGTTGTTTTTGCCCAAAATGCTGATTTTGCAGTGCAGTTTAAAAACGGCGATAAATTCTATTTTAAAGTTACCAACAATACCAATAATTTAGCCAATGATATCAACTGGATATTGTGGGATAGTGTGAATAAAACCACCACTTTGATTCCTCAATCATAGAATTATCATCAATAACCGCAGGAATGAATTAATCTGCGGTTTTGCAAATAGGAAATGGGTAATATTTCCCAATTCCCCACAAATACAAGGATTAAATTATAAAAGATTTTAATTCACGTTCACGCCATTTACCCTCAATTAACTCAGTAACTAAAGGTGTGATCATAAACTTAGCAGGAAAACCTCCCTTCACATCTACCCGCACACAAGAATAAGGTTTTTTCTTCTCAAAACCACTACCACTTCGTCCCACATACAACAGCGAATCTGCAACTTTGCAAATCGAAAGATCATGATTACTCGTAAAAGTTTCTAGCAATTCTCCCCCCTCCTGACGTTGACGACGAAGACCATGACCACCACCACCAGAAATAATATAGTTAGTATGAGAGTCTGCGTGTCCTGTATCAACCGTCTGCAAATGTTCTAAACAATGAGCGTGTCCACTAAACACTATATCTACTACTGGGTGTTCCTGAGTTATATTACCTAAACTTTTCGCCACATCATCAAAAACCTCCCGTAACCGATGACGGACAGCTAAAGTCTGTCCTTGATTCCATTTACTTCTTTCTGTAACATAAGGTGGATGGTGGAAAAATATTATCCGTCCTCGCACTGCCGAATTAGACCAAGATGCAATTAATCTTTCTCTTAACCATGCTAACTGTTCAAGATCAATATTAGTATTTGTATGAGATTCCAATTGTTTTTCAATATCAATTTTTACCTCATTGATTTGGTCTAATTTAGCACTAAGTTCAGCCAATAATTCCGCTTCATCAGGCTTTTCAGAATTGAGTTTGTCACATTCCGCCAATATTTGTAATTCTTCCTTGTCAATTTCCTGACGACGTTGTGCTAATTCTCGCCGAAAATCATCCCCAGCTTGGTTATTAGGTAAAGGATCTGGAGTATTAAAAGTATTAGAATCTAAGGCAAAAAAGTCAATACCACCGTAACAAAAATTATAATAGCGATTAGGCAAGCGAGTATAAGTTCCTGGCTGATAACGCAAACATCTACCCGTATTAGTTTTAGCACTATAATGCTGATTCAAATGCTTTTCTAAATCGGCTGGAGGAATTGCCGCTAAATAATCTAGAAATGCTCTAGCATAAGCATCACCTTGATTTGATCCATGCCAACCAATTTCAATATCTTTATAATGGAACATCTGTCGCAAAGGCAAAGTTGGTCCAGTCAGCAACCGATAGAGTAAAGGGACATCATAGTAATCATGATTACCCAACACTGGCAAAATTGGCAACTTAAACACCATTTGATCATAAGCAATATCTTCCGGGCAATCGCCACCAACCAAAAATTCCCGATAAGGTTCAATAAAATTAGCTGGGTAATATTCACGAGAACCCACCATATAAATCACATCACCAGTATGTAGCACAAATCGGCAATCACTACCATGATTTAAGATCATTTTGGACACTTCCCGTTGCGGATGCTGTCCAGAAAAGGATTTACTCCCAGTATCACCCATTACCATAAATGAAAACTCTGGACTTTCCTGGCTGCCATCATCTATTAGCATACAAGTTTGGTCAATTCCCTGCTGGAGAATACTCGGATGCCTCCACCGTACCCGTTGTTTCATCTTGTGAATTTTGACCGGAATAGCTGGTTCAGAAATCAGTTTCATAGCAAAAATTAGTTTAATTTATTTTTGATTTTTGAATTGGTTTATACTTGTACTGATTAAAAATTCCTAGTTTTATCCTGTTCATCCTTTAATCGGTGGATATCCTGATAGCGCAGCGTGGCGTAAGCCATTTCAGATAATTTCTATTCGCCCAATATTGGTAAACTAGAAAAAACCTCTTTAACCAATTTCTGAGTTTTATTTTCTAAGTATTGCCAATCCACATCCCCATATTCATCAATTAAGTTAGTATCAATATCAACCGCTGTATTCTCTGAACCATAATTTAGAAAACATACTTGATAACACAAATCCCACAAATCTATATTGACTTGTTCCCCATTACGTTGTAAAAGCAAGTGATATCCTGGATGGGGAATGGGCAAACTAGCCAGAGTTTTTCTAATTTCCTCCCCTTGTATTGGTGTTGCGGTTTCCATTTCTTGCACCAACTGAGTTACCAAGGCTTTTGTTTCATCAGTCGTGTTAGCAGGCCAATTCAACACGTCCTGGTAAGTCCCTTTCCAGTTAGAAATATCCAACTGCTTGCGAATATTATCAATCACACGAATAAAAGCAGGTTGCATCAAGATTTCAGCTTGTTGCCATGAGGTAAAATTAGTTATCTTAGGTAGCATAGCTAGTAAATAGGGATACTGATAGTAAAATTAACAATTTGGTTTGATGAAAAAACTATACTTTTAATTTAAATCTTTTCTCAAGATACCTGATTTCAGAAACAGAAATTTGGAGATATTTACTACTAGCGAGAAAATTAAGCTGTAAAGCTGGAGAGGGAAATTATGATAGGGAAATTACTAGATCATCGCTACCAAGTCATTCGTATCTTGGCGACAGGGGGATTTGGTCAAACCTATATTGCCCAAGATACCAGACGGCCAGGCAACCCCACCTGTGTGGTTAAACATCTGAAACCAGCTAATTCTGACTCTAACATCTTTGTTACTGCTAAACGGCTGTTTAATAGCGAAGCAGAAACCTTAGAAAAATTGAGCAACCATGACCAAATCCCTAGACTTTTAGCTTATTTTGACGAAAATAAAGAATTCTTTTTAGTCCAAGAATTTATTGACGGACATACTCTCAATGAAGAACTCATCCCCGGACAGCCTTGGAGTGAAGCCCAAGTCATGCAAATGCTGCTGGAAATTTTGAGTATTCTTGAGTTTGTTCACCAAGAAGGTGTGATTCACCGCGACATTAAGCCAGATAATATTATTCGCCGCGATGCTGATCATAAATTAGTTTTAGTAGACTTTGGTGCAGTTAAACAATTACGCTCCCCCTTAGTTGTAGCAGGGGGACAACAAACAGCTACTGTAGCTATTGGCACACCTGGTTATATGCCTACAGAACAAGGGCAAGGTAAACCCCGTCCTAATAGTGATATTTATGCTTTAGGAATTATCGCCATTCAAGCATTAACGGGAGTCCCAGTTGGTCAATTACAAGAAGATCCAGATACAGGGGAAATTAACTGGCAGCATTTAATTCCTATTAATCCTGAGTTAGTAGCAATTTTAACTAAGATGGTGCGTTACCATTTTAAAGAACGCTATCAAACAGCGACAGAAGCCAGACAAGCTTGTCAAAAATTGGTGAATGTCACCTCAGAATTTTCCCAACCTTCCGTATCTGAGCCAATTATTTATCCATCTCCGCAAACCCTAGCCTCAAGATTTATACAGAAAACAATGGCGGATTCCCCCGCTAATCATCTTCCCGCTCAACCTGCCCCTCCACAATATATCCCCCAAGAATCTAATAAACCCGATCCTTTACCTTTATTAATTGGCATATTATTAGCAGGTAGTGTGGCCGCTTTATTTACAAATATGTCCCCAAATTTCAAAAATTTAACTGGTAATTTGACAGAAGAAAATAGCAAAAAATCAACAAATAATTGTCTAGCTGTAGTTGCGGCTAATTCTAACATCCGTTCTGAACCCAGTGCCATCAATTCTGATAATATTTTGAAAATCTTAAATACAGCGAGTGAATTTGAGGTGACAGGTAAACGGACAAATCGCGGCTGGGTAGAGATTAAACTTTCATCTGGTCGCCTGGCTTGGGCGCATTCTGATGTAATTTCTAATAGTGAACAATGGATTTATTGCCGTCGAGACAAAGGTTTGGCTATTCAAACTGTAGATGATACTCCCCTAATTACATCTCGTCCAGGTCTTCCAGTAACCACAAAACCTATTTCTGAAAATCCCAGCCCTAAATCATCTCTACCACCTGCTGAGAATAAGGAAAAAACAGTGGAAAAAGCTAGACAAAAGTTTGAGTCAGGAGATTTACAAGGAGCAATTTCTTTACTAAAATCAACTTCAGGTAATGCTGTTTCTAGTATTAAAGAAACAATGGATCTTGCTAATCAATGGCAAAAAGATTGGGCAAAAGCAGAAGCCTTAGCTAATGATATTAATAAAGCTATTGATAATGGTCAATGGGATCAGGTTTTAGCTTATCGAGATCATCCCGAAAAGCTTCCTAATATTAAATACTGGCGCGATAAATTAGAGCCAATGTTTAAACAAGCTGCGGAAAATGTTGCTAAACAGGCATTACCCCAAGAAAATAAGCCCACTCCCTCAGAAACACCAAAAAGTGGGGTTTAAGCTGTTATCAATCAACATTTAAACTTGCGATTGATATGGGGATTGATAACCCCATTTTTCTGTATTTATAATTTCTTAATTAACTCTAATGGCTAAATAAATTAATATTCTTATTCCTTCTTTTTTCTTCCTTCTGATAGCGCAGCGTGGCGTAAACCATACTCCTAAACTTCTGACTCCTCTAAAAATATGATATTTAAAATACAGAATAAATTATCAACATAGTCTAAATTAATTATTAATATTTCAGTATTTCTAACTAAAAAATGACTATCAACCATTACGATTTTATCATCATTGGTACTGGTGCTGGAGGTGGAACTTTAGCCTATAAATTAGCATCGAGTGGTAAGAAAATTTTGGTTTTAGAACGAGGTGGTTTCTTACCTAAAGAAAAAGCTAATTGGGATACTAAAGAAGTTTCATACAAAGAGCGCTACCGCACTACTGAAATATGGTATGATAAACACGGCAAAGCTATCAACCCTCTTACTCATTACAATGTAGGTGGTAACACCAAATTTTATGGTGGTTCACTGTTTAGACTTCGGGAACGAGATTTTGAAAAAGTGATTCATGAAGATGGTATTTCTCCCGAATGGCCATTAAAATATCAAGATTTTGCCCCCTACTATGACCAAGCGGAAAAACTCTATGATGTACATGGTAAGCGCGGTCTTGATACCACTGAACCTCATACTCATGCAGATTATCCTTTTTCACCATTGAGTCATGAACCTTATATTCAGGAAATTAATGATTCTTTAAAAGATCAAGGTTTTCATCCTTTTTATCAACCACTGGCTATTAAACTCAATGAAGTCAATCGTCATTTAAGTGCTTGTATTCGTTGTGATACTTGTGACGGGTTTCCCTGTTTAATTGATGGTAAAGCTGATGCGGATATTAACTGTCTCCGTCCAGCAATGGCTTATGAAAATATTACATTAATCACTGAAGCAGAAGTATTGCGCTTACATACTAGCGCGTCTGGTCGAGAAGTGACTGGTATAATGGCAGAAATAGCAGGTCAACGTCAGATATTTTCTGCGGATATTGTGGTGATGGCTTGTGGTGCAGTTAATTCTGCATTATTATTACTTCAATCTGCTAATGACTGTCATCCCAATGGATTAGCTAATAGTTCTCAACTTGTGGGACGCAATTACATGGCACATAACTTTGCTGTGGTCATGACTTTGAATACTAAACTGAATAATACGGTTTTTCCGAAAACTTTGGCTATCACTGATTTTTATTGGGGAAATAAAGATTTTGCTTATCCAATGGGTAGTGTGCAATCCCTCGGTAGTGCCAATAAAGATAAAATAGTTGCCTACGGTCCACCCTTAATGCCTAAATTTATTGCTGAATATATAGCTAATCACTCTTTATCTTGGTTAGTCATAAATGAAGATTTACCAGACTCTAAAAATAGAGTTTTTATCAAAAATGGGAAAATCTTTCTTGACTATACTCGTAATAACCAAAGGGCATTTAATAAATTAATTAAACAATGGATTGAAGTTTTACAATCTCTGTCTGTATTTAAATTAACTGGATCTCTACATATACCTCAAAAAATGGGTTTGAGAGAAGTTACTCATCAATGTGGTACTTGCCGTTTTGGTGATGATCCAACTACTTCGGTACTAGATATCAATTGTCGTACTCATGACGTTGATAACCTTTATATTGTTGATGGTAGCTTTTTCCCTTCTAGTGGTGCTTTAAATCCATCATTAACTATTATGGCTAATGCTTTACGAGTAGGAGAACATTTACTAACAAAAATTAAATGAGGAATAGGAGTCACCGAGTCAGGAGTCACCGAGTCACCAAGTCAGGAGTTACAGCACTTCCCGGTGTTATGAGGTACAAAAACCCCACCCCCAACCCCTCCCC
>JBAXRM010000173.1:0-9609 GCA_037131225.1 Nostocales cyanobacterium ELA583
TTACCTCCAATCTTATACTACTGTTTCCGGCGTAAGATTGTCAAGGTATTCAGTAATGCATGACTGAAAGCGGTTAAAACCGCCCGTGTCGCTTATATCTCAGGTCTAAGGACACTGAGCTTTACGCTTACCGGATATTGCTGTAAGGATTCAGGAGTAACTGAGTCAGAATAAATGCAAGCCTGTAAAGATAATTCGGCGTTGCTGATTTGATGTATGAAAATAATTTTTGATGATATCCAAACCCTTGTAGAGACCTTCCATGGAACGTCTCTACATTTAAATTCATACCTGGTTTCAGCAACGCCCTTATTCTTTCTGCCTCCTGACTCGGTGACTCCTGAATTCTTACATCTGAATATTAATGTGGTAAAAGAGGATAAAATCATTTTATAAGCACTTGAAAATCCTCATAATTTATCACTGATGTTATCTTTAATAGATTCTCTGAATCCCTGGTTAATGGGAGTAGGCTTAAATGCAATTTTACTAGGAATAGTCGCTATTATTCCTAAAAAGTTGCTGACCCCCGCAGGTATACTTAATGCTGGATTATTGGGAATTATCATTTGGGGAACACTAGGTTGGCAAGGATATCTAGTGGTAGTGTTTTATTTTATTGTCGGTTCTGGAGTAACACGCATTGGTATGGCAGAAAAAGAAGCCGCAGGAATTGCCGAAAAGCGTGCCGGTGCAAGAGGTCCAGAAAACGTTTGGGGTTCAGCATTCATAGCGGCTTTGTGTGCTTTAGGAGTCTTGTTTTTACCTGATTTTAAATATTTGTTATGTTTAGGTTATGTTGCCAGTTTTAGCACCAAACTATCAGATACTACTGCCAGTGAAGTTGGTAAAGCGTATGGTAAAAGCACCTTTTTGATTACGACACTGCAACCAGTTCCTAGAGGTACAGAAGGGGCGGTAAGTTTAGAAGGAACTATTGCTGGTATGGTAGCATCAATAGCGATCGCTCTGGTTGGCTGGGGAGTAAATTTAATTAATCCCCTGGGTATTATTTGGTGTATCTTAGCCGCATTTATCGCTACCAATTTAGAAAGTGTCATTGGTGCAACTTTGCAATCTAAATATATGTGGCTTACCAATGAAGTTGTAAATATTTTTAATACTCTTATTGGTGCAATAGCAGCAATCATACTGGCATTAATTTACCAAAATATCTTTGTTTAATTATTAACTAAAATCCAAATCTCCGTAGGTTGGGTTGACGCAAGGAAACCCAACATTATCAAATCTATTGTTAAAAATATAGTTTTTGTCATCCTGCTTACAGAATCAACAATAGTTATTATCTAGGATCATTGAGTTTATTATTTATCAAAAAAATGGATATTTTATGACCAAATATTAATTACATATTTAATTTATTGAATCTTTATTATTGCCAGATATTGTTTTCTACTGTTTTCCCTATTATTTAAGGGAAAGTCTTATAGATGTTTTAGTATTATCCTGAGAATTACTTCATGCAATCTTCATCTTTCTTAACTGTAAATGACCAAGAAATTGCCCTGGCTAAAGTGGTTAAATACCTACAAATATCAGGTAAACTAGGCAATTTCATGAGTGATGTCCTGCGTCAGCACGTAATTGAACAAGAAATTAATACTAGAACAGATATCGAAATTAGTTCTACATTAATTGAACAAACAATTATTGATTTTCGCCTCAAAAATCAACTAACTGATGCACAAAAATTTCAAGAATGGCTAACAAATAATGGGACAGATTATACAACATTTCATACATCTATTACCTTTAGCTTTCAATTAGAAAAACTCAAAGAATTAATCACAGAATCGAAATTGCCAGAATATTTTATTGAAAGAAAGATTTACTTGGATAGAGTTATACTTTCGCGGATTCTTGTTGATAGCCAAGAATTAGCAGAAGAACTACAAACTCAAATTGAAGAAGGAAGTAGTTTTGAACACCTGGCAAAAGAGTATTCATTGGCAGATGAACGAGTGTTTAATGGCATGATGGGACCGATTAGTCGGGGAACTATACCGGATATATTGCGTGCGGCTGTAGATGCAACTGCCCCTGGCAAATTGATCAATCCTATAGAAATAGAAGGACGTTTTGCTTTATTTAGATTAGAACAAATTCTCCCAGCATCTTTAGAAGATCCTCAATTACAACAGTCATTAAAAAATGAATTATTTGAGAAATGGCTAGGAGATAAAATTCAAAATCTCACAGTCAAAATTCAAGTAGATTAATCCATCTCAAAAATCAATTTTAACGAATAAATGTGTTAAACAATTTACCCTGGAATGAACCGCCACTATCCTGGCTAAATGCTGAAGAACAAAGCGAATTAAAACAACAAGCGGAAATTCGTCACTACAAACTCGGCGAAAAAATTTGGTCACCGGAATTAGGATATAAACAGTTTTTTATTGTCACTGGTAAAGTCCGTTTACGAGAGGAAGAAGAAAGTAAATCTTTAGTAACTTTAGAAACAGGAAATTGGTTTGGTGACTGTCAACCATTATTTAATAATTGTAAGGCTGTAGCTGCTAGTAAAGAAGTAATAGTTGTGTGTTGGAATGCGGAATTGTGGAAAAAATTTGTCAATCCTCAAATTGATGAATTTTGGAAAGGTTCAACAGAAATTGAGGAAAAAGAAACCTGTTCACAAATTCCTAATTCTCCCATTTCTCTACCTGCCCAAGCAACAATTTTTCAATATCCCTTTGTGGGAAGTGGGAATACAGGTGCGGCTTGTTTAACAATGGTAGCGCAACATTTAGAGAATCCTGTGCAATTGGAATGGGTACAACGCCAACTGCGGGGACAAAAGCCTAAAAATCTGGTAGAAGCAGCAGAAAAATTAGGGTTTGTTTTGCGAAAATTGCAGGTTAATTGGCGTGAATTACGCCAATTATCTTTTCCCGCTTTGTTGTTGTGGAATCAAGACAATCAGGAAAGTAAAAGTACCCAATTAAATTGGGTAGTAGCTTATGGAATGAAAGGTAATTCTTTAATTATTGCCAATCCCCAAAATCTTGATTATTCCTGTGAACAATTATCTCAATCTGTGGTAGAAAATTGTTGGGATGGTACATTATGGCAAACTGAATTGATTTCCCAACAAGAAAAATTTAATTTATCTTGGTTTACTCCCGCAGTTTGGAAATATCGAGGTTTATTAGGTGAGGTTTTATTAGCTTCATTTACCTTGCAATTATTGGGTTTAGCTTCACCATTAATTACCCAAGTCATCATTGATAAAGTGATGGTACAGGAGAGTTTAGCCACATTAGATGTCATGGCGATCGCTCTCTTGCTAGTTGCCACGTTTGAATCTATCCTGGGTATACTGCGGCTATTCATATTTACCCACACAGCCCGGCGTTTAGATTTGAGTTTATCAGCCCAACTTTTTCGCCATTTAATGCGTTTACCCTTGGCTTATTTTGAGTCTAGGAGAGTGGGAGATACAGTTGCTAGAGTCCAGGAATTAGAACAAATTCGTCAATTTCTCACAGGTACAGCTTTAACCGTCATTTTGGACAGTATCTTTGCTGTAGTTTACCTGGGATTGATGTTTTATTACAACATTCCTCTGACATTTGTAGCCTTAGCTGTATTACCATTATTTGCGACTTTAACCATTGTCACTACCCCAATTTTGCGAAATTGGCTAAATGAAACCTTTAACCGCAGTGCGGACAGTCAATCATTCTTAGTAGAGACGATTACTGGCATTCATTCAGTTAAAGCCCATGCGGCAGAACCAGTAGCTAGAGAAAGGTGGGAAGGTTTATTTGCGCGCTTTATTCGTACCAGTTTTAAAGCCTCAACCACATCCAATATTAGTAGTAATATTGGTGATTTCCTGACTAACTTTTCTACATTAATCATTCTGTGGTTTGGGGCAAAATTAGTCATTGATCATCAACTTACTATTGGTCAATTAATTGCCTTCCAAATGTTATCAGGAAGAGTCACCAGTCCCCTATTACGGCTAGTACAATTGTGGCAGAATCTCCAACAAGTGCTATTGTCTGTAGATAGAATTGGTGACATTCTTAACGCCGCCCCAGAAACAGAAGCGGGAACAGGTTTAGTCTTACCACCCCTCAAAGGTGAAGTTAACTTTGAACAAGTTTTCTTTCGCTATAATGCCAACACTGAACCAGTATTAAAAGGAATTTCTTTTAATGTTGAACCAGGACAATTTATCGGTATTGTTGGGCGGAGTGGTTCAGGAAAAAGTACCCTTTCCAAAATTATCCAAAGGCTTTATCAAATTGAATCAGGACGGATTTTAATTGATGGATTTGACATCAAAAGTGCTGACTTAGCATCTTTACGCCAACAAATTGCTGTAGTTCTCCAAGAAGACTTTTTATTTAATGGTTCAATCTTAGAAAACATCACCTTAGGAAATCCAGATATCACCTCGGAACAAGTTGTTGAAGCAGCCAGATTAGCAGTAGCCCATGACTTCATCAGTCAACTACCTTATGGTTACGAAAACAACGTTGGAGAAAGAGGTACAGCATTATCTGGAGGACAAAGACAACGCATAGCTTTAGCCAGATTATTTCTCAGTTCTGCCCCCATTCTCATATTAGATGAAGCCACCAGCGCCTTAGATAGTGAAACCGAACAACAAGTATTACAAAACCTCAAAAATGTTTCCTCCAACCGCACCGTTTTTCTAATTGCCCACCGTTTTGCCCCCCTCAAACGAGCCGATTTAATATTAGTCATGGAAAAAGGTGTAATAGCAGAACAAGGAACCCATTTAGAACTCTTAAAACAAAAAGGTTTGTATTGGTCACTTTATCAAAGACAACAGGCAAATATTTAATAATCTTGAAAACACCCAAACCAATAAATTAGGTAGGGGCAAACCCCCTGTGGTTGCCCTCAATCTGGGGTAGGCACGGGGGCGCGGGTAGGCACGGGGGCGCTACCCCTACATCAAAATCCCAATCTTTTATATCATCAATGTGTATAGGTTAAATTTGTTTGTCTACCCGCAAATTCCTTAATCCAACAAATTCAAACCCAAAGCCACAGCCCCCCACAGAGGTGCATCATCACCCAACAATGCTCGCACAACCTCAAAATTCACCTCTGGGAGTGCTGTTTCCCTAGCTACTTTCCGCACCGCAGTCCAGAAATTATCCCCAGCTTTGGTGACACCACCACCTAAAACAAAGCGCTGGGGATTTATGAGGTTAGCTACATTGCCAATACCGACTCCCAAAGCCCAAGCGCCCCGGTATAATACTTCTTGTGCTATTTCATCCCCGTTTGCTGCTGCGGTGCTGACAATTTTGCCTGTAAGTAAGTTGAGATCATTACCTGTCAAATACCTAAGTACGTCGCCCCTAACTCTGGTATTAGTGCCGGGTGGTTCATTCTCCAACATTTCCCGCGCATTTTGTGCCATGTAGGGACCAGAAGCCAACCGTTCTACACATCCCCGTTTTCCACATAAGCATAAAGGACCGCGAGGATCAACTACCATGTGTCCGATTTCTCCCGCCATGCCCAATGCACCACGCCAAAGCTTACCATCCAGTATCCAGCCGCCACCGACACCAGTGCTAATAGTAATGTAAAATAAGCTGTCATATCCCTGCCCAGCCCCAAAACGATGCTCACCAACAGCAGCAACATTAGCATCATTATCTATGCTGACAGGTGCATCATAATCGTCTTCCAGGATGAGTTTCAGGGGAACATTTTCCCAGCCAGGAACATGATGAGATAGTCGCACTAAGCCAGTTGTGGCATCCACTGGTCCCCCAAAGCTGACACCAATAGCATCCGGTCTTCTTCCTTTTAACACGGAATCAGTGAGCGATCGCATAATTTCCAAATCAGTCAAAGCATCAGCATTTGCCGGAGAAAAGCGTGATTCATAATCCCACCACTCCTTTGCACCACCCTTAACTGTCGCTGCTGCCAGTTTTGTGCCGCCAAAATCAAGAGCTAAAATTAATGTCATATAATTAAAAATAGGGAACTTACGAAACAACTATCAAGCATTCACCATTATTACTTAATAACAATTGTGCTGGAGTTCATGATGAAACCGTCTTCACTATTCAGATATAAAATATTTCTGTATAAATCATCCTTGTGTTGTGTAACCTAATTGATCACATTTGTAAATCAAATTAAGATTATCCTAAATTTTGGTTAAATTATGGACATTGTTAAATTTTATGAAGAATAAATTAATACAAGGATCTATTTTTGTAGAATTTCCCTAAAATCATAGAGATAGTTCTTTATATTTTTTTGCAAATAATTGAGAATCTTTTGCAATATGGATAAATTAGGATATAATTTGCTAACTAGTGGGTGGATGCCACTGTGTATACAGACAAAAAATAGAATTTTCTATTTAAATTATTTAAATCTGAAAATGCAGCAAGTAAAAGTAAGAATTGATCATACCTATCAACTACATCATAAATTAGTCGCAAGTATTCTCGAAATTATTCCTGTAAGATGTAAAATAATACTGTATTTTGACTTATTATGTATTTTTTGAATACTATTTATTTCACCAGAAGCATTTGACAAAACCAGATTTTTATCAAACGCTTACCTCAATTGTTCCTAACCATTGTCTATAAAATCCCTACTCAAGTAAGCGTAAATGAACAATTTTTTTTGTGCAGATAATTCCCGAGAAAGACAAGAAGATATCATTGGTACTGCCACCAACTACCAAACCTATATTTTAGTAGAATGTCCTACTCCTTGGGTGTATGAAGCCTTTAACTCTAAATGGGTTCCAGATAACTTACGGGTTTTAGCAGAAGAAATAAAAAATGCCAAATTACCGATTCGCTTTTTACTAATTGCCAATGACGAATCCCATAAAGTAGAGGAAACAACCTTATTAATTTATCAGCAGCAAGAGGGATTAAGCCAAGGATACCGAAAGCAAGAATTTAAGTTACCAAATATTGAACAAGTAGCAGGAGTTGTTAGTAAATGGTTAGCAGGTGTAACTGTTGATTATGAAATAGAATCTGGTATCACTAGAGATATATTAATATGCACTCATGGTAGCCATGATCAATGTTGTGCTAAATATGGCAATCCTTTTTACTTTTACTCTCAACATACGATTGCTGATTTGCAATTAAATTATACAAGAATTTGGAAGTCAAGTCATTTTGGGGGACATAGATTTGCTCCCACAGCTATAGATTTTCCTCAAGGTAGATATTACGGACTTCTGGATCAAGATACTTTTAAATCAATTCTCACCCACAGTGGGGATATCCAATGCTTGCATCAAGTTTATCGTGGTTGGGGAATCTTACCAAATCCCTTGCAAATTTTGGAAAAAGAACTGATGCTGCGCTTAGGATGGGATTGGTTTAACTATCAGGTAACAGGAAAAATTCTTGAAAAAAGCTTAGATAATCAGACAATTCTGGGTGAGTTAAGTTTTGAAAAGCCTTCTGGAACTCACTACACTTATCAAGCCAAACTTGTCAAAGATGATGTAAAAACACAAACATTAAAAATTTCTTGTCATGCGCCAGAAGAGGTAGTATGTGTGAAATATGCTGTATCTCATCTTTGGCTGGTAGCTGAGAAGGTGGCAACTTATAGCTAAGATATAGCAAGAGTAATAAGATTAAGTTTTATGGAGTAGAAAAATCCGAAAATGTCTAATAACCGTTCTGGAATCTTTATTGGTGGTTTAATGCTAGGAGCAGCTATTGGTACTTTAGCAGGTTTACTGGTTGCTCCGCGCACAGGGCGTGAAACCCGTAAACTGATTAAAAAATCCGCCAATGCTATCCCCGAATTAGCAGAAGATATCACTACCAGCGTGCAGATTCAAGCAGATCGTCTTTCTCATAGCACCCTAGAAAACTGGGATGAAACTGTAGACAGATTGCGGGAAGCGATCGCTGTAGGTATAGATGCTACCCAGCGCGAAAGTCAAAATTTAAACAACCAGAATACTGTAGATGTCAGCAGCACCGCAGACAACACCAATCCTCTGACTGAAAAATTAGAACATTCATAAATGGCATAACCGTGATTGACCCTTTATTTTGGCTGGGACTATCCATCCTCTTAGTTGCTGCCAGCTTAACAGCCGTTTTGGTGGCAGCCATACCCGCTTTGCAGGAATTAGCCCATGCTGCTCGCAGTGCCGAAAAATTCTTTGATACCCTTTCACGGGAATTACCACCCACTCTCAATGCCATTCGCAACACCAGCTTAGAAATAACAGACTTAACAGATGATGTTGGTGAAAGTGTCAAAAGCGCGGGTCAAGTTGTCAAACAATTTGATCAAAGCCTAGATAGTGCCAAAAAACAAGCAGAAAATATTCAAATCAATACCCGAAGCGTCCTAACTGGCCTTAAAGCTGCTTGGACAAGTCTTACTCGCAAAAAGCCTACCAAAAGAAATCCTGAACGTTTACCAATCAATAACAAACCATCTTTGAAGAAGAATTCAGGAGTCAGGAGTCAGGAGTCAGAATGAATCCTGTTTAACAAAATATTCACCTGTCCCAATTTCACATCAGATTTTGTTAAGATACCGAATATTAGAGTAAAGTAAAGAAGTGTAAAGAAATATCATTTTTACATTACGCTTTAAAAAGCATTTGTTACATTCTCCTCTTGATAATAGTATAAAAACGTTCATGCACCTGTGTTTTTGGCGACGAATTATAGTATCAATTGCCGTATTTTGCTTTATTGGCTCGATTTGGGCAATTAATTCCCCATCTGCCCTAGCTTATGAAAATCCTGATTTACTACCCAGCTTTGTCACACCAGTAGTAGATTTAGCAAAAACTCTCCCTGACCCCCAAGAAGAAAAGTTAGTTAAAGAATTAGAACAATTTGAAACTGATACTGGCTGGAAATTGCGCGTCTTAACCCAATATGACCGCACCCCAGGGAGAGCAGTTATTAAATATTGGGGTTTAGATGATAAAAGCATTCTCTTAGTAGCAGATGCCCGTGGTGGTAATATCCTCAGCTTTAGTGTTGGTGATGCGGTTTATAAATTTTTACCCCGCACCTTCTGGATTGAACTACAAACCCGCTTTGGTAACTTATACTTTGTTCGTGAAGAAGGAGAAGATCAAGCCATTCTCCAAGCCCTAAATTCAGTCAAAGGTTGCTTACTCAAAGGTGGTTGTAATGTAGTTCCTGGACTGCCTAGAGAACAATGGATACTCACTCTTGTTACCTCCGCAGTTGGTGGAATTATTTGTGGTTTTGCTGCTCAACCTCGCGGTGACAAGAAAATAGTTGCTTGGCAATGGGCGTTAATTTTTTCACCTTTATGGGGAATGTTATTTATTGCCTTTGGTATTGCTCCAGTTATTACCCGTACAAGCGATTGGTTGCCGCTAGTCCGTAATATTTCTGCTTTTGCCATTGGTGCTTTAGTCGCTTATTTATCACCCATGTTTAGTCGGTCTTCCTCCGGGGCTGAATCCTGAAAAGTTGTAATCACAGTTTGGGGGATTGGGAAAGGGAATTTTGGATTTTAGAGAACTAAAATCTTAATACTCCCGGTTCGCCCATTTTTTAGGGAGTTAGGAAAAATGTGCAGATAAAAGTA
>JBAXRM010000174.1:0-9579 GCA_037131225.1 Nostocales cyanobacterium ELA583
CCTCTCAGCACTAAAGTGACTGAGTTTCCCACTTACCACGAGGTCTTATGAACAAATCCTATAAACTTATTCAACCATTAGACAGAGTTGCGATCGCCGTCATGCTCCTACTGAGTATGCTAATTGGATTGATCATCTGGAAAGGGGATGTAGTCAAACCTAGTGTCCGCAATTTTACCTGGGAAAACCAACAAATTGGCTCAGAGGATCTCTCCTTCTCCCTCACCTTTAGTCGGCCAATGGACTTTAAAAGCATCGAGGAGAATTTAAAAATAGATCCACCTCTAGCAGGTAAAACCAGTTGGTCTGGGAGAAGAATGGTATATACACTGCTCACACCAGCCCCCTACGGAACAAATTATCAAGTCAAATTAGAAAAAGGTAAAGATAAATATTCTCAAGCAGAAGGACAAAACCGCCTCATGCAGCCTTTTACAGGTAGCTTTGCCACCCGTAATCGTGTCATCCTTTACATTGGCTCTGCCCCAGAAATCCAAGGGCAGTTGGTACTTTATAACTTAACCCAAGAACGCAAAACAGTCCTTACCCCTAAAGACTTAATTGTTATGGATTTTGAGCCATTCCCCAATGGTGAGAAAATCCTCTTCTCAGCCCGTTCTGCTAAAAATTCTGACCTACTTTCAGCCCAACTTTATACTGTCACCACAGGTATCAAGAATCAAACTAGCCAAGAAACAGAAGCCTCGGGTAAAGTTGACCTAATTTTAGATAACAAAGAATATCAAAATCTCAAATTTGACCTCTCCGCAGATGGACAAATCATTGTTATTCAACGAGGGAAACGAGGTAATCCCGGTGATTTTGCTCTGTGGTCTTTATCAACCAGCAATGATAAATCCGGCGAAAACCCCACACCAAAACGTTTACAAGGGAAACCTGGTGGAGATTTTTTAATTACACCCGATAGTAAAGCTGTAGCAGTATCTCAAGGGGAGGGGACAGCAATTGTATCTTTAGAAGGTGATAGCGGTAAACCTCTCGATTTTCTGCCTCAATTTGGTTTAGTCCAAGCTTTCTCTAAAGACGGTTCACAGGCAGCAATGGTCAAATTTAATACTGACTATACGCGAGATTTGTTTTTAGTCACTAACCAAGGTGTACAAAAACAATTATTAAAAACTACAGGCTCAATTCTTAGCTGTCAGTTTGATCCTGCATCTCCTAGTCTTTATTGCTTAGTTACACAACTTATTTCTAAAGAACAATACATAGAACAGCCCTACTTAGTATCCATTGACCTGAAAACAGGAAAGCAAAAACCACTGATGCTTTTACCTCCGTCTCAACGCAATGTGCAAACAAGTTTAGCTCCCGACGGTTTAGGCTTATTATTTGACCAAGTAGTCCCCATTGCCAATAACACTACACCATTACCCGCAAACACCTTAAAAACTGATGATGGTGAACCGATTGCTAGTAGTAGTCTTTGGTTAATGCCTTTGCTACCTATTGCTGATAATACCAATATTGACATTAAACCAGAACAATTACCGCTAATAGGCTTTCATCCCCACTGGCTACCTTAATTAATTGACAATTGACAACTAATAATTAACAATTGTCAAATATCAACTGTCAATTTTTCTTTGTGTAAATAAGTAATAGCGGCTACGTATTTGTGAATAATCACAATATGACCGTAACAAATTTATCTCTCACAAAGCTCAAGCCACGCTATCGGCCAACTATAGTTCGACTTCACTCACTATAAACGGATTGTCAATGTGAAACCGTAGTTATGGAAAAATTGGAAGACAGCAACCAACAAGACTGGATTGCAGAACCTAACATTGGTCAGCAAGTACAGGTCAACTTAGAATTCCAGCAGTTACTCAAGTTAAATACAGAATTAACTACAGCTAATAATCATCTATATGCTCAGGTAGAACAGTTAAAAACCGAATTAGCTGAAGCCGAAAAGATTTTGCAGTGGCACAAAACACGATCCAGTGTGACAGAATCTATGTTTAACCAACAAAATCAAGAACTTTCCGCTGGTCAAGAGCAAATTCATTCCCTATATCAGCAGTTAGAAACATCTGTAAAAACAGTTCAAGAACAAGAAATTTGTATTGAAAATTATAAGGCTAATTTGCAAATTAGCCAGCAACGACTAGCGCATTTAGAAAGAGAATGTTCTCTTCTGCAAAGTAATTACAGTCAAGAGTCCCAGCAGTTATTACACTCTGAAAATACCTGTCGTGAATTGCGGGCTAGACTAATGCGTCAACAACGACAGACTATGCAATTCAAATCGGCTTTGGAAAAATGTCTAGATACTCCAATTCCTAGTCATGAAAACCTGGAGGATCATATTCATCATCCCCATGATATTATCCACAAACAAACAAGATTCTCTCGAAAAGCCAAGTCTTTGTTTCCCAACGCCCAACCTATTCGACCTTGGACAGGAGAAGGAGGTTCTCTGAACGACTCTATCAATCATTCCTGGGTTCAACCGACAGCAACAACGGCTGAAAACCATACCCATGATCAAGAACCACCCATCTCTCAGCCTATACAAGTTAATGAATCCACAATTTCATCAACAACTGTAGATAATTCTGAAGTATTATCCCTAGACCAGCAATTAGAAGGGATAATTCATCGGTTTTTTATGACACCATCACCGGATGAAGTCGCGACCCAGGAGACAGAAGCCGAGGTAAATATTCATCAAGGTGATACATCTGTTTTAGAAACTTTAGTATCTACTTCTAAAAATCATGAACAACCAGAAATAATAATTCAACAGGATTTCCCGATAGAAATTGATCCTTATGGTATTACTGAAAATTCTGGAAAAGAAGATTTTTCGCGCCCAATAATCCAGGAATTACCAATTATTTCCCCATCCCTTAACCAACACATAAATAATGTGGAAATGGAAGATTATTGGTTAGATATTTCCCCGGAAACAGAATCTAGTTTACCAACTAATAATATTTTGGCGGAGTTATTGGATGATAGTATATCTGACAATAAATCTCCCTCACCATTGATTTATCCACAACGACCACCCAAGGGACGTAAATCTTTAGCATCTGTAGAACTGCCAAATTTTCAACCTAAGCATAAGTAGATGACGATAGACGCGGACATCCTTCAGGGACTGTTTGGCCCCACAGCGCACAAAAAGTCCATTCCGTTAAGGTTTACTCAGGCAAATCTGGATCAATTCCCAATTCTCGCAACTTAGCCACTAATCTTTCTGCTCTTTGATGTTCTTGCTCTGCTCTTTGATGTTCTTGTTCTGCCCTTTGGCGTTCTTGTTCTGCTTGTTCTGAACTCCAGAGCAACAAATTGCCTGACTGATTCCACCAACGTAGCCAGTTCATTGTTTGCCCCAATCTTTCCCCCGCGCAAATCCCCAGGTATAATTCCAGTTCTGGAATCCAGACTTGCCCCTGTGCATTTGCGGAGTGTAAAACATATTTTCCGTCTTGCAAATAACGTACTTCCAGACTACCTTCATAAGGGTCATAGGTGACATAAGTAGAAACTTGTAGAACCTGCTCATAAAAATGTAGTTTGCCATAGGGAGGAGTTGATCTGATGGATAGTTCTCCCCCGTCTCCGTCTGAAAGAAACTCCATCACAATGGTCACTGCTGCACCATCAGTATTCGGGGTATAACTACGACGAATCACACCTTCTGCTAGAGAATGTACTTGAGGTACATAAAACCAGTCTGGAGCTTTAACAACAATCTTTTTATTAACTGTGGCAACTAAACCCAAATTAGAGCCAATCAACATTTCTGGCTGGATGTATCCTGCTGCTCCCAGGGCATCGGTAAGGGCTGCGGCCAAAGAAGGTTGTTGAATATTTTCCACAGGCTCGTCGGGTAATATAAAGTTGGCTGGTAGGTTTTCCCAGGTAATCGTAGGTTTAGCTTTAGAAGATGGGATTTGGAGAACCATTTAGTTGACCCTCAAGCAGAAATATTTGTGCAAATCAAATCAAGTATATCAAAAGTTGAGACTTAATTTGAATTAATATCCCAACTTTTAATTTTTACAATTTATTGTTTCACCAATCACTGCTACTATTCTCATCCCAGACTTGCAATTTCAATTCTTGGAGATAGGTTAACCCATTTGCAATTTGTGCTTCTGTTCCTTGTAAATCTAAATCAAACCAACCATCACCTATAGCATCATGTCCAAGAATTGCAGCTTTGATATTTACAGTCAAGCCATATTCGGAAACTAGGCGAGAAATTACAGGTTCTTGATGATGATCTTGAGTAATTCTAACACGAATTCGTTTATTTGTCAGGGTATTTTCACTACTCATAACAACTCCTAAGATGTAATTTAATAGTTGTTTAATAATTGGTAATTCCCAGTATTTAATTACCAATTATCAATTATTCAACTTCTTTAATACTGGTTTTTCGTTCCACAATTTCCTTGACTATTAAGGTGATTACTGCTAGGAATGCTAACAAGACAGCGGCAGAAAAAGCAGCTTCAGTTTCATATTGTTTGTAAGCATCTTCCACGAATAAGGGTAAACTCTGGGTCGTATTGGCAATGTTACCAGATACCACGGAAACTGCACCAAATTCACCCATGGCTCTAGCATTTGTTAAGATTAAACCGTAGAGTAACCCCCAGCGAATACTCGGTAAAGTTACCCGCCAAAAAGTTTGCCAATCGTTTGCACCTAATGTTCTAGCAGCTTCTTCTTGATCTTTACCAAATTCTTCTAAGACAGGAATCACTTCTCTGGCTACAAAGGGCATACTTACAAAAGCGGTAGCTAGTACCATTCCTGGAAAAGCAAAAATTATTTGGATATTATGTTCTTGTAACCAAGGACCAAACCAGCCATTTCTCCCGTACAATAGGACTATCATTAACCCGGCAACAACTGGGGAGATGGAAAAGGGCAAATCAATGATACTGAGAACTATAGCGCGTCCAGGGAATTTATGTCGAGCGATCGCCCAAGCTGCACATAAGCCAAAGACGGCATTCACAGGGATAGAAATCGCAGCCAGTAATAGAGTTAACCACGCTGCATGGAGAAATTCTGGTTTTGCCAAGTTAGATAAAAATGGTCCAGTTCCCTTTTTGAAAGCTTCAAAAAAAACATTAATAGCGGGAATGTATTGCACCAGAAATAAATAAGCAATTGCAATACCAATTAACAGTGGTGGAACCCAACTTTGTTTTCTCGGATTTTTGACTTTATCTATTGTCATATCTTCTTGCCCAAGCTTGTAAGAAATTAATTGCTAATAACATCACCAAAGAAATTCCTAATAAAACTACACCAATTACAGTTGCACCAGAATAGTCATATTGTTCCAATCTTTGGAAAATTAACACAGGTGCAATTAAATCTTTATACGGTGTATTAGAAGAAATAATTACTGTTGAACCATACTCTCCCACAGCGCGGGAAAAACCCAAAGCTACACCAGTTAAAATTGTCGGAAATAAAGGCGGTAAAATTACTTTCCAGAAAGTTTGCCATTCAGAAGCACCTAAACTCCAAGCAGCTTCTTCAATTTCCGATTCCATTTCTTGCAATACCGGTTGTACAGTTCTCACCACAAAAGGTAAAGATATAAATATCATTGCTACCCCAACTCCCAAGCGAGTAAATGATACCTTAATTCCCATTGGTGCTAATAGTGAACCCAGCCAACCATTCTCACTGTAAACTGTTGCTAGTGTTAAACCTGCTACCGAAGTTGGCAAAGCAAAGGGTAAATCTACTGTCGCATCAATAATCCGTTTTAAAGGAAAATCGTAACGCACCAATACCCAAGCAATCAAAGTTCCAAACACGCCATTCAGCAAAGCCGCAAACAATGCAGTCACAAAAGTAACATTATAAGTCGCCAATGCTAAATCATTAGTTGCAATTTCCCAAAACTTTTCTGGAGATTCCGTACTAGCCTTGAGAAACATAGCAGTAATAGGAATAAATAACATAAAAGTTAGATATCCTAAAGTAATTCGCCAAGTCCAAGGAAGACGAATTAAACTATCTACAAACACCTTCCAAATTGGAGGTTTAATGTCAGTTTTTACAGCAGAAGATACGCTCATAATTTCGTTAGTTATCAGTTGTCAATTACTTTCTATTCTTAGCTTGAATTTGGTCAAAGATTGCCCCGTCAGCAAAGAATTTTTTCTGAACTGCATCCCAACCGCCTAATTCTTGAACTGTACCTAAAGTTTTAATTTGGGGATATTTTTCAGCAAATTCTTTACTCTTAGCTACTGTTTCATCAACAGGTCGAAATCCTACTTTCGCAAATTCCTGTTGTGCTTCGGGAGTAAATAAGTATCTAACAAAAGCTTCCGCCACTTCCCGATTACCATGTTTATCAACATTTTTATCAACAACAGCAATGGGATTATCAATCGAGATATTTATATCAGGAAGAACATAATTTGTTTTTTCACCCTTATCTTTAGCTAAAACAATTTCGTTTTCATAATTTATCAAAGCATCACCTTGTCCTTGTTTAAAAAATGCGTCTGTAGCTTCACGGGCATCTTTAGTTAATACAGGGACATTTTTATAAACTTTAGTTACAAACTCTGTCGCTTTAGCCTCATCTCCACCCGTTTTAATTACCGAATTCCAAAGTACGAGAAAATTCCAACGCGCTACCCCGGAAGTTTTAGGATCTGCGGTGATTAGTTTAACATTATCTTTCGCCAAATCAGCCCAATTCTTAATACCTTTGGGGTTGCCTTCACGAGTTACTAAAGCTGCGACAGATTTAGATACAATGCCATTATTAGGAAATTTTTTCTCCCATCCTGGCTGAATTAATCCCGCTTTTTCGATTTTTTGTGTATCTAATGCTAATGCCAGATGAACAACATCTGCTTCCAAACCATCAACTACAGCGCGAGTTTGCGAACCAGAACCACCATAGCTTTGTTTGAATACCACAGTTTGGTTATGTTCCTTTTGCCATTTTTCCACAAATTTGGGAATAATCGCAGCGTGAGCAGCTTTAGTAACAGCAAATGATACAAGAGTTAATTCTACATTCCCTTTTTTACCAGTACCAGCAGTTGTACTAGGGGAATTACTATTGTTTGTTTCAGTACAAGCAGCAAGAGATACACTCAATACCGCTCCCACCAAGAAAAGTAATACAAAGCCTTTGAGCGAATTTATACTAAATCTAAGTTGCAATTCTTTCCATGATAGTTGCCACAAATTCATGATTTTTCCTCCGGTGAAACTACGGCTAATTAATCTTTCAGCTTACAGTTGCAATTTAGCGCGTAGTGTCTGGTTGTTAACACCAGCTAAAACTGCATATTGGCGATAGGGAATATGGAGATTTTACCAGTTTCAGGATAAATTACAACATCTCTAATTGACAAGTATCAATTTTTGATCATCTTTATGTCAGTCAAAAAGAAAATATACTTAATTGCTTTGATGATTTAAATACTTTTAAAATGAATTTTTAACAGTAAATATAGAATTTAATTTGGTAAAACATCTATTTAAAAACCTTTTTAGGCAATTAAATCACTAAAGAATAATTGCAATATTTAATACATACAATACTCGATAGGAAAAGGATTGTTTTTAGGTGCAAAAACTATTGATTTTATTTATTACATCTGATATGCTCTTTTTTGAGACGGTAAATACGGTATCTCGACAGAACTACCGTAGATTGCATTAAGATCAATTTAAGGACATCCCATGACAGATAATTCTTCAAACACTGCGAAATTCTCTTCAACAACAAAGCCATTATTTCCTGCGCTGTTCTTAGCAACAGGTTTAAGTATAAGCACTATTATGCCAGTATTTGCAGGTACAGCCCAGAAAACACAACTATTAAGTCAAAGTGGTAAGAAAGTTGAAATTACTTTAGTTACTTACGCAGTCACCAAAGCGGCTTACTCAAAAATTATTCCCAATTTTGTGGCGAAATGGAAAAGGGAAAAAGGTCAAGATGTTGTAATTAAGGAAAGCTACGGTGGTTCTGGCTCTCAAACCCGTGCTGTTATTGATGGTTTAGCCGCAGATGTGGTAGCCTTAGCATTGGCTGGAGACATTACAAAAATTGAACAAGCCGGTTTAATTAAACCAGGTTGGGAAAAAGAATCTCCCAATAACGCAATTGTTACCCGTTCAGTAGTTGCACTGGAAACTCGCGCTGGTAATCCGAAAAAGATCAAGACTTGGACTGATTTAGTCAGACCTGATGTAAAACTTGTTACTGCAAACCCTAAGACATCGGGTGGAGCTAAATGGAATTTCCTGGCTTTATGGGGTTCAGTAGTTAAGAATGGCGGAAATGACACCCAGGCGTTGAAATTTGTTACCGATGTGTTCAAAAATGTAGTTGTATTACCCAAAGATGCCCGAGAATCAAGTGATGCTTTTTACAAAAAAGGTCAGGGTGATGTATTAATAAACTATGAAAACGAAGTCATTTTAGCTGCACAGCAAGGCAAAACAGATATTTCTTACATAGTTCCTCCAGTAAATATTTCCATAGACGGACCTGTTGCAGTTGTGGATAAAAATGTTGATAAACATGGAAATCGTGAGGTTTCTGAGGCTTTTGTCAAGTTCTTGTTCACTCCAGAAGCACAACGTGAATTTGCTAAAGTTGGTTTTCGTCCAGTTGACCCAACTGTATCTAAAGAAGTCAAGAATAAATTCCCCTATATTGCCCGACTCTATACTGTAGCTGATCTGGGTGGTTGGGGTGCTATACAGAAAAAGTTCTTTGCTGATGGTGCTATTTTCGACAAGATTCAACGGGGACGACGTTAATTTTCTAAAAAATTCAGGGTGGGAATTACCCACCTTAACCCACAGGAATTAATGATGATCTTGTTGATTTAACCAAGTTACTAAATCACCAAATTCGGAAATATTAAACAACGCAGCCCCTAAACTTTCTAACTTTTCCACTGATAAAGCTTTTACTCTTTCAATGATTTGAGAGTCAAGTTCTCCAAACCTTTGATTAAGTAACATTAAACAGAATTTAACTTCTCCTTTTTGCTCACCCTTTTGGAAAATATCCTGATAAATTACTGATTCTTTCATAATATCCTCACTCAATAATTGACGAATAAAGTCTTTCTCAAACCGTAAACCCGCTAAAATCTCTGTGTAAGCGGCAATATCTTGTTTAGTGTCTTTATCTGCAATTTTAGCAAGATTATTAGCAACTTGGGATAATAAGCTTTGAGGTACATTTGTCCGTGCTAATGGTGCTAAGGGCAATAATGCCAAATTATTTAGAAATAATTCCGGTTCTTGTTCCCGATTTAATCTAAACTCCGGTTGGTCACGGTAAAAAGCAAATTAATGTAGCGATACAAAATTTTACAATTGAGTGACTTTAATTGTAGTATTGAATACACAAAATTTGATTAATGGTTATCAAATTTGTGAACAATTACGGCGAATTTCTTGTTTTACCAAAATACCAATTATTATATTAACAAGTAGTGATGGAGCTTTTGATAGAGTTCGGGCTAAGAGGGTGTTTGATAGCGAAGCGTGGCGTTAGCCATAAAGTATTAAATAAAACCA
>JBAXRM010000175.1:0-9557 GCA_037131225.1 Nostocales cyanobacterium ELA583
CTCGCAGGAGAGGGGTTGGGGGAGAGGTCAAATCTGCTTGCTGAAAATGAAGATATTCGGAGAAACCTAACCCCCCTAACCCCCCTTCCCTACGAGGGAATGGGGGAACAAGAATTTTCTAACTCCCCTCTCCTCGCAGGAGAGGGGTTGGGGGAGAGGTCAAATCTGCTTGCTGAAAATGAAGATAATTTTATGTATGTGCAGCAAGTTGTAAAAGCTATAGCTAATGGTTTTTATTCTGCAAATAATTTTGAGCAAATTCCCCCAGATTTAGAAACCTATTATCAACAACATTGGCAAAAAATGCAAGGTCAGGGTTTATCTGATATTGCTATAGATATATTGCGGGTTTTAACTGCTGAAGAAACTCCAGCGATGTCAACGGTAGCTATTAGTCAAATTATCAAAGCTGATGTTTTTGATGTGGCCGAAATTATGGAAACTTGGTTAGAATTTCTGCAAGAAACACACACAAGTAAGGAAACTCAGTACCAATTATATCATCACAGTTTTCGGTTATATCTTTATTATTACAGCACTTTGCCTAACGGTTAAATACAATAATTAATCGCAAAGTGCTGCACCTCATTTTAGTTTTCCCGGTTTAAAACCCGGTGATTGTTGGTGTTTATGCGCTGCAAGGTGGCAAGAAGCCCTAGAAGATGGGGTTGCACCGACCGTAGTTTTAGAAGCTACTCATGCTAGGGCTTTAGAAGTTTGTAATTTAGCCGATTTACAAAAACATCGGGTAATTCGTAATGATCAAAAATAGGTACTAATTAAAATTCATCATATCCCCGAATTCTTGCATCATTTTTTCCATGAGTTCTTCCATCATATCCTCTTGCATAGAACGGAGACTTTCTGGACCTGCGAGAAATTCTTTAATAGTGATTTTTTTATCTTTAAAACCTTTGACAAAATCACGAATCTCCGCAACTATCTTAGTTTGAGATTGGATAGTTTCTAGCATGAGTTCAACAGCATCAATTCCCTGTTTAGCTGCTTTTTTGTAATCAGCAACCATCGTTCCTTCTGGGGTATTTTTGGCTAACTTTAATTCTTGCTTCAATTTCTCGTACTGATTTTTGAGAATTTGATTTTGTTGTTCTATATTTTTACATCTACGAGTTAAATCATCCTCGCTATTATTATCAATAATTTCTCCTAGTTCATGCTGACGTTCAATTTCTAAAAGTCGTGCTAAATCTCCTTCTTGGTAAGCTTTATTAATTTCTTTCATAATCTCTGTATGGGACATTTGCGTTTCATTATCTTTAACCTTATCAGGATGAAAGATTTCTGCTAACCGCAAAAATGTCTGTCGCACTTTTTTAGAATCATCTTTTCTACCTTCGTGAGTAGATTCTGAATCTTGTTGTGCTTCCCAAAATTGCTGACGACGTTGATGATTTTCTTGATTTTCATGTTCTTCAAATAGTTCATCTAATTCATCATTATCATCATCGTCATCTTCATCAATTGGTTTATAACTAATGATTCCCCCCATTTGTAGACTTCTGTAAAGCGATTGGATATTTTTCTGGGTTTGTTTTCCCATCTTTCTCGTAGTTAAAATTTCGGCAAACAAAGCATGAATTTCTACATCTAATTCTGCCATTGTTTTCATATTGGGACTAACTTTATGAAATACCTCTGTCGCTAAGGAACGCATTTTTTCGACAAAGTTATTTAATTCTGTCCGCTTTTTTTTAATCTGCTTTAATAGAGATTGGTGTTCTTTCTCCAAGCCATCTAGCTGAAGGTGTAAATCAGATAATGCTAGAGGAGTAACTGTGGTTGAGGATGTTGTTTTTGTTTTGCGTGCCATAGCAGATGCAATTAATTTCAGGGTTGATAAAAGAATACAAATACTAAATCTTTTAGGTATAACCGTAAATAGCGTTTAGTTCTGACAGACAGTAGCAATTAATATTATATTTTAAATATTGATGTTTATACAAAATTTCCAATTAAATTAACTGGTTATAATTACTCAACTCAAACCCTTTCATAGTCAATAATTCCCGCACTCGCTGACTCAACAAAGCTGCTAATTCTACTTCACCACCGTTATTTATATCCATATTAACCAAATCAGGATGAGCATAAATTTCTACTAATTCAGCTTCTATTTGCGGTATCAAATCTAGTAAATATTCTTCACTCATGTCACCAGTTTGTAACAATCCGTAAACTCTATCAGCAAATTTAATATTGTGTGCTTTTAATAAACCTTCTCCATAACGGCGTAATTGTCCAAAGACAATAGACCAAACTATTTTAATTAGTAAATTGCGTTGATTAATTTTCAGATTTTTACTTAATTCTTCCGAAGGTAAACGCATGAATTTAATCTTAAATTCTGCGGCAAATTCTGTTAAAATATTTAAAATCACAGGATGTACATGAAGATGTAAATGTCCATCAACATGAGAAAGATTTAAACCAGAATCACGGAACTTGGCTAATTGAGAATATATTTCTAACCGCAATTCTGCACGGGTAGCTTGATTAAATTGATAGTTTAATCCTGCTTGGGTGGGATTATTGGAAAAATTACCTTGCGAGTCTACTAAATGGGGAATTTGGGAAGTTGGTAAAACAGACTTACCGCAAACTAACACCAAGTGTAAACCCACTGCTAACTGAGGGTGATTTTTTGCCAAAGCGATCGCCTCTTGTGCAGCATCACCACTTACCATTAAACTAGTGCTAGTTAAAATACCTTCCTCGTGGGCTTTAATAATCGCTGCATTCACACTACTGGAAACACCGAAATCATCAGCATTAATAATTAAATTAGGCATAGGTAATAGGTGATTAGGATTAAAAATGTCTGAATCAGGATATCCACCGATTAAAGGATTAACAGGATTAATTAGGAAATTCTCAGAAGATAATTAAATTACATCCTGATTCTGATAATTAATAATGTCTGAATCAGGATACCCACCGATTAAAGGATTAACAGGATTAATTAAATTACATCCTGAACATCCTTAAATCCTGTAAATCCTGATTCAGACAATTACAATTAATGGATTCAAGGATTAATTAAAAAATCCTCAGAAGATAATTAAATTAAATCATGAACATCCTTAAATCCTGATTCAGACAATTTACCTAGCTAAAGCTTGAGTTCGACGTTCTTTCAAATAAGCAAAGAACTCCTTACCTTCCCGCAAACGACGTACTAACATTTGTCTATCACCAAGCATTTCTCGCACAATCGGAATAATGGCTTTCGGACGGAAGTAAAACTTGCGATACATTTGTTCAACTGAATCTTCAATTTCCGCACTCGAAAGACTTGGATATTGCAAAGTTGAAGTTTGAATACCAGAAGTTGCGACTAAAGACTCATTCGCAAACCAACCCTTTTCTCTGGCTTGTTCATACAATTCTGTACCAGGATAAGGTGCAGCAATAGAAACTTGAATTGTATGAGGACTCAATTCACAAGCAAAACGAATTGTTTCTTCTACAGTTTCTGGAGTTTCTATCGGTAACCCAATAATAAAAGTTCCATGAACAGTAATACCAAGTTTGTGGCAATTCTTCATAAATTCTCTTGCCACTTCTAGCTTAATACCCTTTTTGATATTGTTGAGAACTTCCTGATTACCAGATTCAAAACCTACCAATAACAACCTTAAACCGTTATCTCGCAAGGTTTTGAGAGTATCATAATCCAAATTAGCACGAGCATTGCAACTCCAAGTTAAATTGAGTCGCTTCATGTGTTTACTAATTGCGATCGCTCGATGTTTATCAATGGTAAAAGTATCATCATCAAACATATACTCCCGCACCTTGTCCCCAAAGAGAACCTTGGCTTCTTCCATTTCTCTGCCTACCGCGTCCGGGCTTTTATGACGGTACAAATGTCCACCAATAGTTTGCGGCCATAAACAAAAAGTGCATTTTGCCGGACAACCACGACCAGTATAAAAAGAAATGTAAGGATGTTGCAAATAGCCAATGAAATATTTGCTAATATCCAAATCACGAGCATAAACGGGTAACACGCTAGGCATAGCATCCCAGTCATGAATTAAAGGACGTTCTTCAGTTTGGTGGATATTCCCCAACTTATCTCGGTAACTCAAACCCTTGATTTGGTCCCAAGGTTTCCCTTCTGCCAACTCCTTACAGGTATAATCAAACTCATTGCGGCAGACAAAATCAATTACCGGATTTGTCCGTAAAGTTTCCTCTGGTAAAACCGCAACGTGCGCCCCCACAAAGCCAATTTGCACATTGGGATTTTGCTCTTTGATAGTTTCAGCACACTTAACATCATTAGCCAAAGATGGTGTGCTGGTGTGCATAATTACCAATTCATAATCCTTGGCAATTTTCAACACATCATCCACAGTTTGACCATGGGGAGGTGCATCAACTAACCTACTACCTGGAACTAATGCTGCTGGTTGTGCTAACCAAGTCGGATACCAAAAAGAAGTAATTTCCCGTTTTGCTTGATACCGCGCCCCTGCACCACCATCAAACCCATCAAAAGACGGTGGACTTAAAAATAAAGTAGTTTTCATGAATATTCCTTACACACAAATTTTTTATCTTGGTAACAGGTAATATAGCGGTTCTTTTGTCGAGTGAGATACAAGAACCCCACCCCCAACCCCTTCCCCGCAAGCGAGGAGGGGACTATGATGTACCTCATGTAATTGGAAAACGCTATATAATCCCAGTTTTAATCCTGTTAATCCTTAAATGCTGGAAATCCTGATAGCGCAGCGTGGCGTTAGCCATTTCTGACAATTACCCATTCTCTAACTAGCCTTAGCGTTCACACCCATAAGGTTTTCAATCAGGGAAACAACATCACTACGACTGAGTTTGTCCTTACCACTAGCCAAAGCATCTAGAGTACCATGTGCTAAAGCCAGAGGAATTTGGCAAAATTGCAAAGCTGGTCCATTGGGCAAAGAGTCCGTATAGGCATCTGCTAAGATGAGATTGCGACGGGCATATTTTTGGAGATTGTCATTATCCCAACCTGCTGGGTAAAAATTCACCCCACGAGTTAGATCCTCACCATTGTTACGCAGAATATTTACTGCTTGCAAACCCCTACCAAATCCTATGGCTTGAGTGCGGTTGCTTTGAGTTCCATCATACCAATTCCATAAATCTGAGAGTAACAAGCCCACAGCGCCAGCTACCCCAAAAGTATACCGATCTAGATCCGCCTCGGTCTCTATTTGCCAATTTCTATCTGCCCAATAAGCCATTCTATCAGCCATTGCGGCTGTTGCATCCCAAATCCGCGGGGCAATGCTTTCAGGTGCTAATATTGACCATTCTCTAATCCGTAAACTGACTTCTTGTAAAGAATTTTCGTAACCTTTAAATCCTACAGAGAAAGCATCAAGGGGAAAACCATCTGTTCCCGCTTGTAATGTCAGGCTAATATTTTGCAATAGACGTTTTTTGGTCTGATTATCCAAATTTGGATCATCTTCAATTTGGTCAATGGCACGCATACACAAGTATGCCGATGCCACCGCTTCTTGCAATCCTGATGGTAAAATACTAATTGGGATATAAAAAGTTCTACTAGTGTCTTTAAGGATTTGCAACGCATCTCCACGTAAATCCATTTTGTTCACTCCTCTCTTGATTTGCACACCACACCTAATTTCGGACTTTTCGATAATACTAGATTTAGTCTTTATTAAACCTTAAAAACCATAAATACCCTAGTATTTAATCTAGGAATACACAGTTTATAGTGTCGTACTTGACACAACTTCCAAGCTTATCAAAGTTTAATATAGTATATAAGGTTTTGGTAACAACAACCTTGTCTACAAGGATAGATATAAGAAAATCGCAGTTCTGAGTATGAAAATAAACTTTCTGATTGGTGTAGCAGGAACTTCCACTTCCACACCAGCCAGGGAATAAATTCCCTGGATTCCTGGATTCCTGGATTATTTCACCGTAGCCTTAAAGCGAATGAAACCATAGGAATCAGGGGGTGTTACTGCCCCTGTGGCTTTGGGTATACCAGTCGCACCACCAACTTTAACTAATTAGGAAAGTTTAAAATTGGAGTTATCAGTCCTGTTATTAATAGGACATAGAAAAGTCTAACTTTACTTCTATGGTTACAAGGGCGATTACTTTATTCATTGAAGCGGTTGAATAGGTTATGAAATATTTGATATTTCGCCTATACTTACTGATGCTTCGGTACAGTAATTTAGAAAAATTTGCGGAAATAAGAAATTTACTTGAGTAGTAAACAGTAGTAAGTCTCGCAAGTTTTTCATCCTGACACAAAAAAACTATTTGTATACTTTGGGTTAACCATAAATCATGTTCAGTGTTTTTCTCTAGAGTCATCAATATTTTACATACTTATAACTTTAAGAAAATTAATACACTTATTTATTAGCTACAGATACTATTAGTGCTTATTTGGAATTTTGTATTAAGTAAAAGCACTATTACATATTGAGTATTTATATAGAAATAGATTTATCAATAAAAATACTTATGGTATTTACTTTCTACATTCTCAGACTATGTTTACAAAATCAATTTTTAATTTAATAGTATACATTTATACTTAAAATATTTTAATTTTGCTTCTTTAAGGAAAAAGCATGATGTAATATTTATGGACTAACTTAATTAATAAATACAGCTTACTTAATGTAATTTTCGCATTAAAAATCACGTTACTTGCATAATAATTGGTTCGTCTTTACAGAATCTTTATATAAAAATATTTATTGTCGGGAAATCCACCAAAAACCCATCAATCGGTGATAGCGACTGAAATAACTAAACCCGACAAAAATAGTCGGGTATGTTTGACGTAGATTTTGCCTCGTGCTAGTATCATTCCAAAGTTGACGGATACCCAGGGAAAGCAAAATTATGACTCAGGCGATTACAAACCTCAACCAAGCGAATACTTCCATTCTCAAAGCTTTGAAGTGTAAAGAATGTGGAGCAGAATACGAACTTAAAGCTACTCATGTATGTGAGTTATGTTTTGGTCCATTAGAAGTTAAATATGATTACAATGTTCTCAAGAGCTTAGTCAGTAGAGAAACTATTGAAGCTGGTCCCAATTCTATTTGGCGTTACCGTCACTTTTTACCAGTTGCTACAGATAATGTTATAGATGTCGGCACAGGAATGACTCCCTTGGTGCGTTCCCACCGTCTAGCCCGTCGCCTGGGTCTAAATAAACTTTATATTAAAAATGATGCCGTGAATATGCCCACCCTGAGCTTTAAGGATCGGGTGGTGTCGGTTGCGCTCAGTAGAGCCAGAGAATTAGGTTTTACTACCGTATCTTGTGCTAGTACAGGTAACTTAGCAAATTCTACCGCAGCGATCGCTGCCTACGCTGGTTTAGATTGCTGTGTATTTATTCCTTCTGACTTAGAAGCTGGTAAAGTCATCGGTAGTTTAATCTACAGTCCTACTTTGATGTCTGTCAAAGGCAACTATGATCAAGTTAATCGTCTTTGTTCGGAAGTTGCAAATACTCATGGTTGGGGTTTTGTGAATATTAACCTCCGTCCATACTACTCCGAAGGTTCTAAAACATTAGGTTTTGAAGTTGCAGAACAACTAGGATGGGAATTACCAGATCATATAGTTGCACCTTTAGCATCTGGTTCTCTGTTCACGAAAATCTATAAAGGTTTCCAAGAATTTGTAGAGG
Source organism: Nostocales cyanobacterium ELA583 (assembly GCA_037131225.1). Lineage (GTDB taxonomy): Bacteria > Cyanobacteriota > Cyanobacteriia > Cyanobacteriales > Nostocaceae > Dolichospermum. Next base: position 7,715 of record JBAXRM010000175.1, read on the forward strand.
TTGGTTTGGTAGCAGGTAAAGATGTTCGTTTCAGTGGCGCTCAAGCGGAAGGTTGTTCCCCCATTGCGACAGCTTTTAAAGAAGGTAGAGACTTTATTCAACCAGTTAAACCTAACACCATTGCCAAATCTATTGCTATTGGCAACCCCGCAGATGGAGTATATGCTGTAGAAATCGCTCAAAAAACCAATGGTAATATCGAATCAGTTAATGATGCCGAAATTATCGAAGGTATTAAACTATTAGCAGAAACCGAAGGTATCTTTACCGAAACCGCAGGTGGTACAACCGTTGCTGTTCTCAAAAAATTAGTTGAAGCTGGTAAAATTGATCCAGATGAAACTACAGTGGTTTATATTACTGGTAATGGTTTGAAAACCCAGGAAGCAATTCAAGGTTATATTGGCGAACCATTGACAATTGAAGCGAAACTAGATAGTTTTGAACGGGCTTTAGAAAGATCCCGCACTCTTGATCGCTTAGAATGGCAACAAGTTTTGGTTTAAATCCGTCAGCCGTCAACATAAAAATTATTCAAAATGTAGGGGTTTAGCAATGCTAAAACCCTACCAATTCACAACTCACAACTGAAAATTCATCTTGAAATTATGTCCATAAAAGTTCTAGTTCCCACCGTTCTACAAAAGTTTACCAACGAGCAAGCTGTCCTAGAATGTAGTGGTAGTAATATTTCTGAATTATTTGATTACTTAGAAGGAAGCTATCCTTCTATTAAAGGGCGTTTGCGTAAGCCCGAAGGAGAGCCTTTACGGTTCTTGAATTTCTATGTCAATAGCGAAGATATCCGCTTTTTACAAAATACAGAAACAGTCCTCAATGATGGTGATGAAGTGAGTATTGTTCCCGCTGTTGCAGGTGGTTGATAGGAGTCACCGAATTAGGATTTTTCCCGATTCCCTATTCTCTTATCTAGTTAATTGCGATCGCCATTGTGACATACTCCACACACTCCCCTTCGGGTCAGTGTGGGCTTCTCAGCGACTCTTCTATAAAGACATTGACTGAGCTTTAAGACCGTGTGTCCCACGGTTCTTTAGTTGTTTTAAAACAATTGGTTTCTATTTAAATAGGCTGCTTTTCAGCATTTAATTGGACTACACCTATTCGATTAAATTATATCATAAATTAGAAGAATCAGAAAATGTTCATTCGTCATTGTTATAATTAAAATTATACTGTATTAATATCCCTATGAATATAGCGGTATGCAGTTGAATGATATACAAAATTTACCTCAAAAGTCTTATAGGATAACTTGGTAAGCGTAAAACTCAGTGGCTTTAGCCCTGAGATATAAGCGACACAGACGAATTTATTCGCCTTCAGTCTTCATTTTTTCTATAAGCTTATCAGTAAATTCTCTTAATCGTTCTTGCCAGTCTGGGACGGCTTTTAACTTTGCCTTGACTCCAGGCAACACTTTAAAGCAAACAGGGTCTTTATCAAATGGCTGTTTACTTGTGAAACCTAATTTGTTATTTTTCTGGAATGGCATTGCTATTTAGTAAATATGTTGATATACTAACAATATCACAACATTGCAGGTCGAACAATGTCTAAGGCTAAAAAGTTAATGGGAGTTCAACAAGTTTTGTTATCCCCAGACAACGAAACAAAAGCGGTATTAGAGTATCTTTGTCAGCAATCAGGCAAAATTTATAATAGTGGTGTTTACTTTGCTCGACAGACGTTTTTCAAAACTGGAAAGTTATTAACTAACAAGTTTGATTTGATTTACGAAAAATCCATCAGTAAATCACTTGTCGCCCAGTCAATGCCATCAGTTCCAATGCAGCAGACTCTAATATCAGTGGCAGAAGGT
>JBAXRM010000176.1:0-9557 GCA_037131225.1 Nostocales cyanobacterium ELA583
TTCAAGTCTATTCGGAACCATTACAGTTACTCAAAATATTTATTGACTTTAAATTCACTACAAAACTCTCGTATATATTCAATATTATCAACCTATTGTCGGGAAATGTCAATAGATGTCTTAAGATTTGATGTCCTATTCTTTACTCCTTGCTCGGAGGTGATTCGGTAGCCACCACTGCGGTAAACCCGCACCTCTATTACTGGGGGCGCACCTTATTCCTGTTCACTAGGAACAGCAGCATCAAGGTGGGCAGCTACCAGGGTCAGAAAGCACGACTGTCTCACAACAGTCAACCTAACCCGCATTTATCACAGAACAGAGGTTTATCAAAAACATGAACTGCGGCGCTATTGTTGTTTCCTATTCTATTATCAAGGTTCGGTATTTTGTCAATCAGGCTTTTCGGGATTGATAGGCGTTTATCGCTAATTCTTTGGCTTTTTCCTGTGGACTCGCTCGAATTGGTTGTTCTCCCTCCTCTATAGCGATTCCTGCTTTATTTGCCTGACTTTGAATGTTGGCTATTAATCTACCGTAGCTCCATTGATGAACAGTGGTTCGATATTGCTTGGCATACTTTTGTTGAACTTCTATTATATCTGATTTTTGTTCAGCTTTAGATTGAATTTCAGTCTGAATTTGCTCTCGCATATCTCCCAATTTTGGGATAACAATACTGCCAGTTTTATATGTTTGGGCAATCGCAATAATTTCTTTTGCTAGTAATCTATCTATATACTCTTCTAACTCTGAATCTCCAAATTGATTTGGTGCTGACATCCTTTGAGCGATATGGCGTTGGTGGGATAACAGGTGTTTTTGTTGTCGTTGTCTGTTGAGTAGGTTGTAATTTTCACCAAGTAGTTGTTTGATATTGCGATATGTCAAAACTTTTCCCGTAGTACCATCTACAACTGCAATTGTGGCAGGGTTTTCTAAACCCAAACTTACACTAACTAGAATATGAGATTGTCCTTTATATAAAGGTTGACTGGGACGAGGGAAGGGGTTATTAATTCTGGCTAGAGAGGAATTTTTGCGTTTGAGATGTGCCTGTTGTTTATCATTTAGATCACCTTTAGCTTTTGTCTGGGTGATGGTTTTGGCAATTTCTTCGGCTTTTTCTTCTTTGACTAAGTTTGTTCCTTCTTCTGTCCATAGACGAGTATCTACACAACAATAAAGGGTTAAATGGTTAACATCCCAGGGTTCTCCTTTGCCTTCTTCATCTTGCCAAGAAATACGACCACTACGCAGGGTAAATAAGGCACTAGAATGTTGATTTTTACTATCTTTCTTAATTTGTTGATCTTCTAGGAATCGTTGAAACCAGTGAAGTTGGCGAGAATCACAATAAATTTGAAATGTATGCTCACTCAAACCACTGAATTTTACACATATCCGCCCGAATTGATTTTTAAACCAAACTAAATCTTCGTTGGTTTCATAAGCGACTGGAAACGGCACTTGACTGGATTTTCTTAACAGAATGTTTTGCCAGAATTTCGCCTCTGTTTCATTTTCAGGGACGGTCTGAGTGGCATTGAAAAGAGTTTCTAATCTTATGGTGTCGGTTAAATCTCGTCCTTTGGGAATTCGAGCGGCTAATTTTTCTTCATTAAGGCAAACCAGGATTTATAAATATAGTTTACTGATGCTGTGGCACTGGTGTAAAACCTTGCAGGTTGCCCCATGAAGCGCGGATCAGTTTTCAAGGGTTCACACAGTTCTTTGACTATACCTGTGGGGTGTTTACCTTTTTGTCGCCAGGTTTCAAATTCTGGGTGTTTACCAATTTGACTCAGTAGTTCGTTAATCAGTGGCGTGTTTTTCTCTGCCATCAATTGCCATAGCTGTTGACGGGTGGTTTCACTGGCTACTAAACGACACTGAATAGTGATTTGGCTCATACTTAATAAACATATTTGTCTAATACTAACATATTTGTATTGTAGCAGCTTTCTGTAAAATGTTTTTTATGCAAGAAAAATTTTTCACAAGTAAGGAAGCGGCTCAAATTACAGGTTGTACTCTCCGCCAGATCCAGTATTGGCGAGAGAAGGGGATTGTTGTGCCTGTGATTGGTGATACGGGTACGGGACGCAGTATTTATTACTCCAGGTCTAATCTGGTGGAACTGGCTGCTTTGGTATATTGGCTGTCTACGGGGATAAGTTTTGATATTGCCTGTGAAACGCTGAAACAACTGAAGGAACAAGAACCGGAGTTGTTTATTTCTGGTCAGGGGAGGCGGTTTATGTTGTTGTTATCACAGGATGATTCGCTTTCTTTGGTAGAGTTTGACAGGAAAAGAGCGATCGCATCCCTAGATGAAGGTAAAGCTGTGATTCCCGTGTGGTTAGATGTTATTTATCAGGGGTTAGCAAACAAGTTATCAAGATAGCAATTCCTACGGATCACTTTGCTATCGCATCCCTTGATGAAGGTAAAGCTGTGATTCCTGTGTGGTTAGATGTTATTTATCAGCAGTTAGCAAGCAAGTTACTAAGGTAACGATTCCTACGGAGCGCTTTGCTATCGCATCCCTAGATGAAGGTAAAGCTGTGATTCCTGTGTTGTCTACGGGGATAAGTTTTGATATTGCATGTGAAACTCACAAAACACTGAAGGAACAAGAACCGGAGTTGTTTATTTCGGGTAAAGGGAAGCGGTTTATGTTGTTGTTATCACAGGATGATTCACTTTCTTTGGTAGAATTTGATCGGAAAATAGCGGTGTCTGGTGACAAGCCATGATATCCAAGAACAACTTACTGAGTTTATAATTCTAGGATAAACAATTAAAAAGAATGTCACTAGCTCAACAAACTAAATCAGGTCGTTATTATGTTGGTAAATCTGAAACCCTTTTAAAACAACCTGATTTTCTTGAATTACAAGGACAAATACAGTTAATTTTTACATCGCCACCTTTTCCCCTAAATAGTAAAAAAAGTTATGGTAATATGCTTGGTGATGAATATCTTAAGTGGTTTACCAGTTTAGCCCCTCTCTTTTCAGAGATGTTAACCGAAGATGGCTCTATAGTTATTGAACTGGGTAATAGTTGGGAGTCTCAAAGACCTGTTCAATCTTTATTACCCTTACAATCTTTATTAAATTTTGTATCTCATCCAGAGGCTAATTTGCGTCTTATTCAGGAATTTGTTTGTTATAATCCTTCTCGTTTACCATCTCCTGCTAATTGGGTAACAGTTAACCGTATTAGAACGGTTGACAGCTATACTCGTTTATGGTGGATTGCTAAAACGGATTTTCCTAAAGCAGATAATTCCAAAGTATTGCGTCCATATAGCGATCGCATGAAGTATCTCTTGAAAACCGGTAATTATAATTCAGGGAAAAGACCCTCTGAACATAAAATTGGAGAAACTAGCTTTTTAAAGGATTGTGGAGGTTCTATTGCTCATAATTTGCTAGAATTAGAGGATATGGACTCTAATAGAAAGGTTCGTTTACCTAATGCTTTTTCCTATTCAAATAGTAGTTCTAATGATTTTTTTGCAAAAACTTGTAAGCAAAGAAAAATTACGCCTCATCCGGCACGAATGCCAATGGGATTACCAGCTTTTTTCATCGAATTTTTAACTGATCCGGGTGATTGGGTTTTAGATCCTTTTGCTGGTAGTAATACCACTGGATATGCTGCTGCTAGGCTAGACCGTCAATGGTTAGCGATAGATGCAGAAGAAAAATATGCAGATCAATCAAAAATTCGTTTTGAAGATCCTACTTTAACAGCACAAACAATATCTGAATAAAATTATAAGGATGATTCAAATGAGTATTATTCAACAATTAACACAAATTGATCTTTTTAAACGCAGTAAATCTAATGGTGATTGGGAAACTGGTATATTTGTTGGTCGTCCATTTAGACTTAGTTATACAAAAGCAGAAATATTAGTTGCTGATGCTTGGAAACAAAAAGCTAAAGGCATTCCTCAAGGATGTTTTTTACTAGCTTATTATGACAATGAATTTGATAAAAAAAACGATATTGAAGCGGTATTACTTAGAGTAATTCAACCAACAAAACTACCAACAGATCAAGACGTTATAAAAAGTATGGTTGAATATTATAAAGATGATATTAAAACAGGAGATAATAAAAAATCTCAGCTAGATACTTTCACTCGTTATGAATTTTCCTTTAGTGGTTTAGAATGTTCAATTTTAGGCTCTTTTTATATTGATGGAAAGGGTAAAACTCGTTTTGGTGCAGATTTAGAAAACTTTTATAGCGCACATAATTACTCTGTTGTTAAACCTTCAGCAGATATTTTAAAAGGTATTGTTAACTATAGAGAGAATGGAACTCCCGGAGGCTCTGGAGATATCAAAATAGGTAAAGTTCGCTATAGTTCTAGTCGTCGTTTTCAGCAGCAAGAAGAAGATGTAATGGTTTATGTTCAAGCTCCAGATTTTGCAGGAAAAAGAACTGCTCTCTTTGGAATGACTAGAACAGGAAAATCTAACACAGTTAAAAAGATTATTCAATCTTGTGTTGAGATGAGTAATAACGCACCTCTTACTTTGGATAAAAGTCAAGAAACTCCAGAGGAAGTTCTTAAACCTTTAACAGAAGATAATAATCCCAAATACCCTATAGGACAAATTATTTTTGATATTAATGGAGAATATGCTAATCCTAATCTCCAAGATCAAGGTACGGCGATTTTTGATTTATATCAAGAACAAACAGTTAGATATTCAACTGTTCCGAAAGAAGGTTTTAGGGAAATGAAGGTAAATTTCTATGAAGAAATTGAAAATGGCTTTGAATTAATTAAAAGTTATCCCACGATTGCAGAAGATAGAACGAGATTTGTTACAAATTTTAAATCAATTGATCTAATTAAACCTGACGATTATGATACCAATTATTCAGCCTCGACACGCCATGATCGAAAAATAGCAGCATATCTATGTTGTTTGTATCGAGCAGGATTTAAAACTTCATCAAACTTTAAAGTTAAATTTTCTGCTAGTAAAGATGTTCGTGAAGTTGTTAACCCAAATATTGATCCTAGTAAGGGGATTGGTTTAGAAGATGCTAGTAACTGGTGGGAACAATTTTGGGAAATTTATGGACAAGATGCTGTTTTTAGTGATTATAAAAATAAAAATGGTCGTGAATGGGCTGATGAAGATTTAAAAGCTTTATTAGTTATTTTCAATCGTAAAAGTAATTCAGGAGGAAGGGCTGATTGCTCTGGTTTTCGTATCCTTAAACCTATTTTAGAGCAGCATACTAGCACTATTCAAGAGCCATTTGATCAAGATATTCTGAATAATTTAAGACAGGGTAAAATTGTCATAGTTGATCTTTCACTGGGTAACTCTGCAATACAAGCTATGTTTAGTGAAAGAATTTGTCAAAGAATTTTTGCTGATGCGATAAATCGTTTTACTAGCACTTGTCCTAATAATTTTATTCAATTTTACTTTGAAGAAGCACATAATCTTTTTCCTAAAAAAGATGATAAAGATTTATCCCAGATTTATAATAGATTAGCTAAGGAAGGAGCTAAATTAAACCTTGGTTTAATCTATGCTACTCAAGAAGTAAGTTCTATTAGTAGCAATATTCTAAAAGCAACTCAAAACTGGTTTATTTCTCATTTAAATAATGAAGATGAAATCAAGGAATTGAGAAAATATTATGATTTTAGCGATTTTACAGAAAGTTTAATTCGCTTTAGTCAAGATACGGATAAAGGTTTTGTCCGTATGAAAACTTACAGCAATTCTTTTGTTATTCCTGTTCAAATTGATCGCTTTCCTCCTGAAAACTAAATTTAGTATAAGTAAGGTTTAAAACTATGGGATATTCAAGTAAAAATAACCGTCGTCCTTTTGAAAGTGCAAGTAAAGCTTCGCATCATCATATTATTAATGATCCTGAAGTTCAAGCAGTAATGCAAAGAATTGAAGAACCTCCTCAAGTTGATGATATTTCTATAGAACAATTAATAGAAGATTTTAAACCTACTGAAAATAATCCTGTAGAAGCTATTATTGCTGTAGATGGTGGTTATACAGAAGTAGTTTTAAATAAAGATTTTCCTTCTCGAAGTATCCATTTCTTACAGTTTGGAGCATTATTTTTCAAATTAGAGGATCTAGCTGAAATAGACTCATTAGCTTTTATTGATCCTAAAGATATGGCTAAATTAAAAAATATTCAACGCTTAAAATTAGCTTTACCTACTCGTAATTTATGTTTCAAAGATACTAATTCTTTAAAAGAAACTGTATTAAAAGCGATCTATGAGTTTTTCTTTAAAAGTAATCTAGATGAAGATAAAAGTTTAATAGATACTTTAGCATGGTTTGTATTTCGGAAATATAAACAAGGGACAAGAACAGAAAAAGATAAATCTTATAATTTGGCAACTAATCCATTAACTTTAGAAGGAAATTCTATTCTTTTATCAGAAGATAAAATGAATAAAGACTATACTTTTAATTGTCCCGAAACTGGCGGAAAAATTTATTTGACTGATATTTTTAGACTTCATGAGGTGATTGACGAAGAAACAGGAGCGGCTGGTATTTTAGGTTATTTAGTTAATGTAATTGAACATTTAATTATTATTCATTTGATTCGGTTGCTATATAATACACAGCCAGAAATGCTTAAAAAAGTTTTGTTTATTAAAGATGGTTCAACAGGTTTTTTTGGACAAACAGCACAACTTCATGTTGCAATGCAAGATTTAGTAAGCTGGCTTTTTGATAAACACAATATTTTATTAACTGGATTAGAAAAAAGTGGTGCTTTCGTTGATCATGCTCAAGAGATACAAAACAAATTAGAATCTGGAAAAGCACTTATTTTAAGTGATAATTATATTTATCGCTATATTTTACCCGGAACAGGTGATCCCAATCGTCCTTATGCTTCTACTAGCAACTATGGGCATAAGGTAATTTTTAAAACAAGAAATGGACAAATGTATGTTGTCGCAGTTCCCGTCAAAGAACTTAAGAAAAATCCAACTATTAATGATTTACCAAATTTACAAATAATACTTGATAATGTAGAAAAATTACATTGTGATATGTATGATTCTGCTTTATTCCCTGTAGCTTTAGTTAATAAATTAGTAAGCCTTTCTGCACATCCCAGTCAAGGGATTCTCAAGAAATTTGCTAGTCAAAATATTAATTAAAAGGTTTGAAAGTCTTATCAGTTAGGTATTCTAAATATTTATATTTGAGTGCTTCTTATTTGATTCAATCACTAGATAAACTAAAATGATTTGTGGGCTAGGTCTAAGTAGACAAGCTACGCAAACACACGGCATGAAGCCGACGTTCGCCCACAGTTATATTCTATCATTTATAATTGGAAGTTTCAAATATTTAGCTGATGTTAAAATAATAATTCCTTCTTTAAAGCCCGAATAGCCGACTAGAAAGAGAATCATATCCAGCAACCCAATATAACCCCCAGTTGCCTCACCCAAAGTCTTCAACATTGCCTTACTGGAAAGATTAGAAGCAACAGGCAGTTTTAAAACTTGCTTTTCCCAAATCTCCACAGTGCGCTTAAAATCTTCCCCAGAAAACTTTCCAAACCGATGACAGGCGCGGAAACGGTTATAAACCTGCTTATCTCGCTTGATTACAGCATCTAATCGGTCAGTACCCACCAAAATCACCGCAATTTCCAACTTATCAAAAATATCCCGCACTTCCGCAAAAGTTTTGGGTTTAAAACGATCTGCTTCATCAATAATCAGCATTTCCACTCCACACCCTTTGAGAACCCGCAGCGTTCTATCTCTAATCTCTGCAACCGTTCCCTTTGTCATTTGATACTTCAAATGCTCAATAATTGCGGCAAATAACTCCTTAGCACTACATTCTTGCGGTATTTGGATGTAAGCAACAGGCACAGTTGGCGGTTTTCCCGGTTCTTGTTTAGGTTTATGCCTGAGTCTGTAGGCATCACAACCCATAGTTTTACCCGTTCTTGACTCTCCTAGCACCCTCCCAGACTGCCGTGATTGTCGCTTACCATCTAACCAATCATGGAGCATTTTCACCTGTTCCAAGGGAATAAAACTCTTCCGATTCAATCGGTGAATTTCTGCTTGTAATTTCTCATCATTGGGGAGAATATCACCTAATTCTTGAGCAACACTTTCGGCTTGTTGTGAAGTCATGATTTACCACCCGTAATCTTCGCGCATTTGTTCATAATCAAAAACCTCTGGCATATCTGGTAATGAAGCACTTTCCACAGATGCCACTTCTATTTTTTCAGGTTCAACAATCACAGGTTTTTTAGCAGTTCGAGTCCCTTCAACTTCGCTCAAGGAAAGACGCTCACTGCTGGCTTTTTCAACTACAACCTGTTCTTCTTTTTGGCGTTCCTTTTTGGTTTTCTTTTAAAAAAGTCATTCCAGAAGGATTGCGACTCTGACTTCTCCGAAGTATCATTTTCCTATTCCTTAGAAAAGGCGATCGCCCTTTGCTTAATTTCATTCCAACTTAGAGGCATATCTGCAAATGTTAAGGCATAGTTTTAGACAATCTTTATAATATCATTTAGTTCCTAAAATTACTTATAATTGATAGATATCAGTAGTCGCTGTAGGGTGCGTTACTCAACGCACCTTTTTACTTTTAATTATGATTAATTTGTAATTGTCATGCGTTACGCTACGCTAACATATCCTAATGTTGCTGATTTACATATCTATCCGTCTAAAAGTTAAAATTTTAAAGGTACTTTCCAGTAAACATCATCCCTAACAAAATCCGACGGACTTAAAATTGGTAATATTCCCCGATAAGGATGAAGAATCAACAAATCTTGATCACCTGTAATTAAGACATTTGCTGAACCATTAATTGCTACATCTAAATATTTGTTATCCTTTGGTCGCGCTTCGCTATCGCCGATTTTATCATCAACGTATGGGTTGAACATTGTTCAACCCAGTAATTTTCAATAACACCAACAAACTTTGGGCAAAATGATATTCTGTGTGATGATTACAGTGATATTTTATTTAATTAAAAAAATTGAGAACTGCAATGATAGACTTAGCATTAGTACAACAGAAAATTTGTGTGATAGTATTAAGGTATTTGGAATTCATTTGAGCAAACAGTAATGATAACTGAATACATTGCCAAAGCCATGCAAAAGGCAACCTATGAGTTGCTAGAAGACGGTACTTTTTACGGGGAAATTCCTGATTGTGAAGGTGTTTGGAGTCAAGCCAACACCCTGGAATCCTGTCGAGAGAACTTGCAAGATGCTTTAGAAGGCTGGGTTATCTTGGGAATCCGTTTGGGTCATCAATTCCCCGTGCTTGATGGTGTGGGCTTAAATTCACTACAAGAGGTTGCCTGATGCCTGCTTGGAAAGCTATAAAATGGCGGGAACTGGTTATTTTTCTTAAAGAAGCAGGCTTTGAAAGTCCTTATTCAGGTGGTAAACATCAATACTTGGTTAAGGGAGTAAAGAATAGGACATCAAATCTTCAGACATCTATTGACATTTTCCGACAA
>JBAXRM010000177.1:0-9545 GCA_037131225.1 Nostocales cyanobacterium ELA583
GCAAGCGAGGAGGGGGCTTATGATGTATCTCATTCAAGTGCATACTGCTATATAATCAAGACCCACTTTTAACCTATTTTCCCCCTATCCTTACAAATACTTATCTAACAACAAACTCAGCTTTTCCTTAGTTGCTGCTGGTGCTTTCTCCAAATTACTTAAAACTGCATATTTCAAAGCCGAATGAGCCTCACTAACAGGGGGATTTGCACTCAACCGCTTCACAGTTTCTTGAATTACCTTTTGAGCATTTGCTGCATTTTTATGTAAATTACCTATGATCATTTCCACAGTCACGCTATCATGATCGGGATGCCAACAATCATAATCTGTCACTAGCGCCAACGTTGCATAAGCAATTTCCGCTTCCCGTGCTAACTTCGCTTCGGGTACATTTGTCATCCCAATCACCGTCGCATCCCAACTCCGATACAGATGAGACTCAGCCTTGGTGGAAAATGCGGGGCCTTCCATACATACGTAAGTACCACCCTGGTGTAATGTAACATCTGGTAGACTTAAAGATGCGATCGCCTCAGCCAACACCTTAGCTAAATTATGGCAAATCGGCTCACCAAAAGCAATATGTGCCACAATCCCCTCACCAAAAAACGTAGAAATCCGATTCTTGGTTCGATCAATAAACTGATCGGGAATTACCATATCTAGGGGTTTAGCTTCAGCCTTCAAAGAACCCACAGCGCTCGCAGAAATGAGATATTCCACCCCCAATTGCTTCATAGCATAAATATTTGCCCGAAACGGCAACTCAGAAGGTAACAGCGTATGATTACGACCATGACGCGCTAAAAACGCCACTCGTGTTTCCTCCAAAGTTCCGAGAATAATCGCATCTGACGGTGAACCAAAAGGTGTAGAAACTTCTATTTCCTCCACATCTTTCAATGCTTTCATCTGATATAACCCACTTCCACCAATAATTCCAATTCTAGCTACCGTCATCAGTTATCAACCTTGTGATGAATGGGACTAACAAGTAATTTTACCGAAAATCTGTCTATTGATAGATGCACAAAATCTATAAACACTGATTTTTGATAATTCCGTAGAGATACGAGGACAAAAAATATCCAAATCAATATACCTTAGATTTATAGGCGATAAAAAATAAAGTTTTGGAAAAAAATATGCGAGATAATAGTAATTCAAGTCAAGTGCTATTGGAAACAGTATTGCAGCGCATATTTTCTATTCGCAGAATTACAAGACAGGATCAGCAACTACTCATGTCTACTTTGCTATCAAAAGAAGGATTAGATGAAGATGAACGTAAACAAATCACCCGCGTATTTGACGGTTTACGCAGTGGATTTATTAAAGTCATATATTAACTTTTTTTACTGGATAAATCAAAAAAATATCTATAGCTATTTGCAATCATTCTGCAAAAAAAAATCAAAGATCTCATCATAATATAAAAACTCTCTATGTAGGTTGGGTTGACGCAAGGAAACTCAACATTATTAAAACTTTGTTCTTTAGAAAACCCAACATTATTAAAACTTTGTTCTTCAGAAAATTCAACCTTATTAAAACTTTGTTGGCTTTCACTTCGTTCTACCCAACCTACGATTTTCCTTTTTTGTTATACTTATTTCAAATAAATCAATAGATTCAATCCGGGAATTGTCCGCGAGAGAGTCCAACCAGCGAGAATAATATAAAGTATCCCTAAACTCCATTGATACCAAGCCAAAGTAGAGATAATTCCTGGTAAATGTTCATCTCGCAAACGAATATCATTAAATCCTAATCTCACTAAATTATTCAAACTAAAATCATAATAATTCAGCCAATTCCAGCGTCTATCCCATAATAGCGGCATATATCTTTCTCGAAAACTAAGATTTCTAGGAATAACTGGTAATCTCCCAATTAATAATCTTAGCTGTCTTAATGTTCCATCTTCCCGAAAATAGGAAACATCCATTAAATCATGATAACGTCCTTGTTCATAAAGTTGCCATAATAAAATTCCAGGTAGGGGAAAAATGATGAAGAATAAGCACAGTAAAGTTAACCAAGGACTACTAGAATTACGAAAAATTGCTAATAAACTACCAGATATTAAACAAGTAAAACTAACTAATATACAAACAGTTTCATAATATCTTGGAATAATCGCTACAGGAGACAAACGACGATAGCGATCAACTAACCAAAAGAATACACCAAAACAGGAAATAACTACACCACCTATGCCAAATACTAACCAAAAGTTTGTACCATAACCACTTAATAATAATAATAAACTCAATAACAACCAATTTAAAGATTTAACTAACCATCCACTTAAAACTAGAGGTTCAGTGGCAATAATTCTATCACTTAACTGATTATATATTTCTAAATCCACATCTGCTAAAATCAATAATTCACTGATATTCCGAAAATGCTGGATTTGACGATATTTACTAATCTCAACCGCTTGAGTTGCTGAAAAACCCAAATTTATCAACCTATTAATAGAAGCAGTATTAATATTAATAGCTGTTAACTGATGACTTAGTTCAATTAATCTTAAACGTTGTTTTGTATATTCCAACTGATTTGCATCACTAACCTGCTGCTGTAACCGGAAATTTTGACTTAAATTCCGCAAAATATTTTGATTACCTCGTAATGTCGGGACAATCAACCTTTTACCAATTTCTCCGACATTACCTAAAATTTTTGCTTGATTAGAATTAAATACTAACCCGGACACATTTAAAAATGCTCTATCTGCAAATTTGACATCACTAAAATCAGCTTGATTCAGAATACTTGCACTTTGCAAATCAACAGATTGATTAAACTCAGATTCTCGAAAAATCAGCACTTGTTTAAAGATAGCATCTTTCATTAATAGAAAACTATAAAAATTAACTTTATTGAAATTTACTTGATTATTAAAAATCACATTAGAAAAATCAGCATTTCCTTGCCAAGAACTACCATTAAACTTAACTATTTGCTGAAATTTTCCTTGAATAAATTTTGCATCATCACAAAATACATCATCTTGGAAATTAGCAGAATCTAGAAATTTTACTTGTTGAAAATTAGCCTTAGCAAAAAAAATACTCCCTTGAAAACTACTAAGAGCGTGAAAAATAGCTTCACTAAAACTCACGGTTCTACCAAATCTAGATTCATCCCAATTAGTTGACTTTAAAAAATTTGCTCCTTGAACATTTACAGATTGAAGAAAGAACGTATTAGAAAATTTTACCTCCCCATTAAAACGAGTTTGTACCATGATTAAAGCGCCACGAAATACAGAAATACTACTAGAATTATTTGATTGATTATTCAACAAAGATTTACAATCTTTAGAATTAGGAACAGCTATTGCTAAAGACTGCAAACACACAGAACGCAAGCTTTCTAACTGTTCCTGTTCAAGAGGTGTAAATAGTTGAGCTATACCTTGAGCATAAAGAGGAGTTCTTAAACCCAAATCATTCCCATAAAAATCACCTTCAATGACAGAATTACTCAAATCTAAACCCAAAGCTTTCGCACCATTTTTTTGCAATTCTTTTCTGAGTAATTGGTAAAAATTATCCCGAAAAACGGCATTTTCAGGACGTAAATCAATCACCATTTTCCTTAAATCTACTGTTAAATTACCATCTCGTGAAATTGGTGCTTTAACCCTTTCTTGTAATAATTCCCAAGTTAAAATTATAGGTTCGTTCTGTACTGCAAAGGTAGGAACAGAAAATAAAAACAAAACCGTAAAAAATATACCAATAAACCATATTACCGCGAATTTAGATATCATGAATTTTCCTAATTCCGCAGATAATAAATTTATTTGTTTAATCATGTTTCTTATTGGCCAAAGTGGAGCAAATTTCCATCTTTGTAAATAGCTAAATTGACAAAATAATCTCAACAAATTCCCTACTTAATTATGAATTCAATAAAACAACCTTACCCAACACAGAACCAGTTTCAATTAAAACGTGTGCTTTGGCTGCTGACCCTAAAGGAAACGTCTGACTAACTGCAATTTTTAACTTACCTTCATCTATCCAACTAGCGCACTGTTGGAGTATGTCTCCATGATGTATTAATGCTTCAATATTTCCTAATAACATGGGTGTGAGCATTAATTCCAAACTAATGCGGAGATTTCTATTTCTAGCAACTTTCCAAACAGTATTAGCTTTGGGTTCAAGAATAGTGACAATATCCCCATAAACTTGGACTGCGGGAAAAGATTTTTCAAAAGTATCACCACCAACAGTATCAAAAACTAAATCTACACCTTCACCATTAGTCCACTGTAATACAGATTCGACAAAATCATTTTCTTGATAAAGAATTATCTTATCAGCGCCAATTTCATTAACAAAATTGGCCTTTTCAGAAGAACTAACCGTAGTTGCTACCTCTGCACCCTTGAGTTTAGCCAATTGAATAGCTACATGACCAACACCACCCGCACCAGCATGAATTAATACCTTTTCTCCTGGCTCAAGTCTTCCCCGTTCATATAAAGCTTCCCAAGCAGTGATTAAAACCAGAGGTGCTGCTGCTGCTTCGGTGAAAGAAACCGATTTGGGTTTAAAAGCCACAAATCTTTCATCAACAATAGTATATTCAGCATAGTTTCCGGGATTTGCACCCAAACCACCATAGCAAAAATATACTTCATCACCAACACCAAACTTTTCTACATCACTACCCACAGATTCTACTATACCTGCACCATCACATCCTAAAATAGCCGGCATTTGTTCAGGGTAAAATGTCCCTCGTTGACGTAATTTAGTATCAATAGGATTAACCCCAGCCGCTAAAATTCTCACTAAAATTTCTTTATTTGTTGGTATGGGTTGGGGAACTTCTTGTAACTCTAAAACTTCCGGTTTACCCGATGCTGTCATTAATATTGCTTTCATGATTTTTCTCCTAAATACAATTATTTTCCTAAAAATATCCCCATAACTTCCTACTACATTGAGGAAAATATGGGGAGAAAATATCTAAAATTTCTCACAAAATATTTTTAATTTTGAGGAGAAGAATTATTTTTTCCTGGTGTTATGGGTGTTCCTGGTGTTACAGGTAAAGTGTTATTAGGAATTGCAGGTAAAGTACCTGGATTAATTCCGTTCCCTGGTACAGGAAATGGATTTGGATTAGCAGGGGGTAAAGACCTCAAGTTTCCCGGTGGGTTAATTTCTGGACTGATAGGATTATTAGGTATAGGAGGAACAGGGAAACTGGGTGCATTCATTCCTGATTCAGATGAACCAGGGATAATTCCCAAAGACACACGATTTCCTCCCACTTGTCGCAGCAAATCTAATGTTTGAATCACATCGTTATAAGTAGCTGTCCGCGACGCATTCAATACCAAAATCCCATCTGGATTTTCTTGGATATATTGCTGCAAACGTGCTGCTAATTCCTCTCGTTTAACAGGTTCTTTTTCGATGTAAATCAACCCAATAGCATCAATGGTTACGGGTAGTATCTTGTTTTTACTTTGAGCATTAGCAGCAGAATTTTCACCTGTACTAGCTTTGGGTAAGTCAACATTAATTGCTTGTTGACGAGTAAATTGTAAAGCTGCCAATAGAAAGAATGTCAGAATACAAAAAACAACATCAATTAAGGGGATAATTTGAATTTGAAGGTCTTCACCGGAATTATCTAGCTTAACTTTCATTTTCTTGTTTTTTTACAAAGTGCAAACTGGAATTATTAATTGTATCATCTGATTCAATTTTGTTATCCAGATCAATTGGATCGTCTGATTCAATTTTATGATCCGGCTCAATTTTGTTATCCGGCTCAATTATGTCATCTGCTTCAATTATCGGTTCTTGGATAACTGTTTTTGATTCTAAATGAGAGGATGAATCGAAGTTTTCAGAAGTACGTTTTGAGAATTTTCTGGTGTTAATTGTTTTAGGTTCAGGAGGATATTGACGGTAAAGTAGTTCCATTTCATTACCGGCTTTGTTGAAAACTTTAACTTGGTTAACAACAAAACTTTGAAATAGGCGATAGAATGCCAAACTAGCGATCGCTACTATTAATCCTGCTGCTGTACTAATCAGTGATTCCCCAATCCCCGTAGTGACACCGGCTGCTGATTCAGTCCCTAAGTCACCAATGCGAATTGAACCCAAGGAATGAATCAAACCCAGAACGGTACCCAACAGTCCTAAAAGTGGTGAGAGAGCAATAACAGCCTCTAAAAGTTTTTCACCCCGGCGCATTCCGGCTATCTCGTCGGCTGCGGTTGATTCTAGGGCTAATCTAAAGGTTTCTGGATCGCTTTTTTGTAGGCGTAAAGGTGCGTATAAAAATCTGCCAACGGGTTGATTTATTGCTTGTTCTGCGATCGCTTCCGCTATTTCCCAATCTTCACCAGCAGCATCAAGCACACGATTGACGATTTCTTTTTCCTGGGCAAGAATGCGTACCCAAAACCACAGCCGTTCAAAAATCACACTTACTGATAGAACCGATAAAACCAGCAAAGGCCACATGGAGGGCCCGCCTTTCTTAAATAAAACTAAAATATCCACTGTGTGAGTTTCCTCTCTCCATTACTAGTAGTCAAAGCATTTTCATTTTAGAGAATAATGCAAAACTCACAAACTTTTCTGATTAATTACTCAGGAGTAATATCTTCTATACACCATAAGACGGTTATTCCCACCGGGAATTTAGAGGATTATTTGCCAAAATAAAAAAATCACTGGAGGTTAAAAGTATGAACTTCTCAATTCAATCCCTGTATGCATGGTATCGGAACACACTACGTAATCCTAAGTACCGTTGGTGGGTAATTATCGGCACTGTAGCCTATTTAATTAGTCCTTTAGATATTTCTCCAGATTTTATTCCTATTATTGGCCAAATTGATGATGTTTTACTACTAAGTTTATTCGTTTCTGAAGTTTCTAGTTTAGTGCTGGATGGTTGGAAAGCTAAAAAAGGGAATGTAGAAAATAGTACCAGCAATCCAGCTAATCAAGCACCTGCCGCTGGTGAAACTGTGGATGTTGATTCTATCCCTCTTAAATAGTTTTACCGTAGGTTGGGTTGACGCAAGGAAACCCAACTAAATCCTGGATAATGTTAGGTTAAGAGTCGCTCAACCCAACCTACATCCATGATAATGACTTGATAAATCTAATAGTTAAATATATCTAAATATATCTTTTTGATTAAAAACAATCAAGAAGATGTAGAAGCAATCATAGAAAAAGCTTGGTAATTTTTGTATTTTTAAAATATTTCACTCACATTAATATTCACATCAGGAAAAGATAAAATTGATAAAACTTGATTTTTAACTAACTTTTGTACATCTTGATAAACTCCCTGGAGAGGATTTCGATATACTTCTATAACTTCTTGATTAACATCTATTAACCAAATTTCAGGAATATTTGCTTCTGCATATAAAGGAATTTTTACTTCTCGATCATATTTTATCGTTGTGTCGGCAACTTCTATTAACAAAAATATATCTTCAGGTTGGGGGTGTGAATTTCTATAAAAATCTGGACGTGGTTTTAATAATGCTATATCTGGCTGGGGTTCAGAAGTTTCATCTAATTCTACAGGATTTTGAGGTGCAAGCACTATTTGCTTTCCGAGAAGCTGAATCAGCAAATTAACTAATCTATTGACACAACCAGCGTGTCTTATTCCAATAGGTGATATATCAATCATTTCCCCCCGAATTAATTCTAATCTATCATTTTCTGACAAAATACCAGATTCAGACATTTGGTGAAATTGCTTAACTGTAAATTGGTGTCTGACTAATTGTAAAACCATTGTCACCTCTATTTGGATTTTAATTGAGATGGATAAAACTAGGGAATATATTAGATATTTTACATTTTTATATCTTAACTATATCATTTAAGTTGCTCAGAATATTCATACTCAGTTTACTATCTTGATAGTAAAGATAAATTTATTATACATAAGTATTATGTCAATACTATCAAATTTAGTAATTCAGGATGCTAAGATCACAAAATACTTACTGGTGTATCAGCCTAAAAGTGATAAATCAGGATATTTGGCTTTAGCTGGATATAACCTATATAACTGGGAAGTTCTCAAGAGCGATATAATAAAAGCTGTGGAAGGTTCTGAAATTGCAGATGTTACCCCAACTGGTTATGGAACTCAGTTTACTGTTAAAAGTCAGTGGCATGGTCCTAATGGCCGCTTACTTAGAGTTATCACTATCTGGCAACAGGATGAAGGAACAGAAGTATTAAGATTTATAACTTTAAAACCTGATAGATCACAGGAGAATTAAACGATGACAACAGCCACCTTATTCCAATGGGTAGAACTAAAGCGAGATGTTCCTAACAGCCCTGTAAAAGCTGGCAATAAGGGGGTTGTATTAGATCATCTCAATCCTACTAAAACTCAGCCAGAACCAGGATATATTTTAGAAGTATTTGAAGATAGTGAAACTCTAGATGTCGTTTCTGTTCCTATTTCTTGGGTTAATCCTCTTCCTGAAAGTTGGGGAAATGTTGAATATGAAACAAGACAAACAGCTTAAAGTAGAAAAAATCAGGCGTTGCTGATTTGAGGTATGAAAATGATTTTTGATTATATCAAAACCCTTGTAGAGACGTTACATGGAACGTCTCTACACATAAATTCATACTTGGTTTCAGAAATCCCAAAAATCCTAAGTTTTATAATTTTGCAACTATCAAATTCATTGCCTCAGTACAATGATCCAAGTTATCGGCTTTAATTTGAATTCGGTCTCTACCAGGTAAGGCATAGTTGCCAGCATTCATTTTCGTAAAAGGAAGGTAGAATCATCAATTCCGTTGCGGCAAGAGCAATTTGAGTGTAAATAGAAAAACTTGGATTCGTATCTACGAACAAATAATCATAATCATTTTCCATCAATTTTATTAAATCATTGAGCCAATCAATGATTGTTAACCATGTATTGGTTCCTGGTATTTGAGTGTTTGCAAGTGTTGATATTGCGTTTGATTGCAACTCCACAAGAGCATCGCCAGCAATCAAATCAATATTTGTTGGGATATTTGAATTAAAGGAATTTGGTTGAGAAACATAATCTTTAGGGTTGATTGATGGCATTAAAAATGGCGAAGGAAGCCTATTTTGGAAATAACCACCAATACTTTTTCTAGGAGTATTATTTTGAAGATTATTAAGATTGTAACTTCCAGAACTAGCAATTTCACCTGCTAGTCCACCGAGTAGAAGTTCAGATAAATTAGCCTAAGGACAGAGATCAACAACAAGTATTTTCTTATCAATATTTGCATCCGCAAACATTGATATTGCTTGAAATGCAAGACTTGTTTTCCCTGTCCCGTCCTTGTTATTCCAAAAAGAATATTTTTTCAACTTTATCTCCTGTATTAATTAATGCGTAAAATTTTTAAGCCTAACTAGTAGTCTGTCCAAGAATCATAACCGTATAAACGGTATCACCTGAGTTCGATGTAAGAAAACCAGCTAAAAATGAGTATTCAAAAGGGTTAGAG
>JBAXRM010000178.1:0-9525 GCA_037131225.1 Nostocales cyanobacterium ELA583
CTACCCGCAAAAACTTAGGTTGGGAATATGATGCTTTTGTAGTTCCTGAAGATGCCCTTAACCATACCCGCAAGGCTGTGGAACGCGGTGCCGGTTACGAATCCGAATGGAACACAGTTTATGCTGGTTACAAAGCTAAATACCCCCAAGAAGCGGCTGAATTTGATCGGTTTATTAGCGGCAAATTACCAGACGGTTGGGATCAAGTATTACCTACTTACACAACCGAAGACAAAGCATTACCCACCCGCAAACACTCAGAAACCTGCCTCAACAAACTAGGGGCTATTCTACCAGAATTAATTGGTGGTTCTGCTGACTTAACCCACTCCAACCTCACCGAACTCAAAGGTGCTGGAGACTTCCAAAAAGGACATTTCGCCAACCGCAACATTCACTTTGGTGTGCGGGAACACGCAATGGGTGCGATTTGTAATGGGATCGCATTGCATAACTCAGGTTTAATTCCCTATGGTGCAACCTTCCTAATCTTCACCGATTATATGCGGACTCCTATTCGGTTAGCTGCTTTGTCCGAAGCTGGCTCAATTTGGGTGATGACACACGACTCCATTGGCCAAGGTGAAGATGGTCCGACTCACCAACCCATTGAAACCCTAGCTTCCCTCCGCGCGATTCCTGACTTAACAGTAATTCGTCCCGCAGACGGAAATGAAACTTCTGGTGCTTACAAAATAGCAATTGAGAAGTCGAAAGCACACGCTTCTACCTTATTGGCATTCACCCGTCAAAACGTTCCTAATTTGGCAGGTACATCCATTGCCGGTGTAGCTAAGGGTGGATATACAATTGTTGATTCTCAAGGTACACCAGATATTATCTTGATTGGTACTGGTTCAGAATTGAGCCTTTGTGTCAGTGCAGCGGAAAAATTAACTGCGGTTGGTAAGAAGGTTCGTGTTGTTTCTATGCCTTCTTCTACCTTGTTTGATACACAAGATGCAGCTTACAAAGAATCAATTCTCCCTAAAGCTGTTACTAAACGTCTTTCTGTAGAAGCTGCTAGTAGCTTCGGCTGGCACAAATATATCGGTTCTGAAGGCGATACCGTAAGTATTGATACCTTTGGTGCTTCCGCTCCCGGTGGAGTTCTTCTAGAGAAGTTTGGCTTCACTGTTGATAATGTTTTAGCTAAAGCCAAAGCATTGTTAGGTTAATCTTCACGGCATATTTTCTAATTTTGTGAGGTGGGCTGAACAAGCTCACCTTTTTTGTGGAAAAATTATCAGCCACATTACCATGATTGAAACCCTATTTAAAGCCTACACTCCTCTATTTATCTGGATAGGGTTAGGACTAGTATTATCTCGGTTTACCCCCAATAATTTAGCCAAGTTACTAGGACAGTCACTATACTGGGTGGGAGTGCCACTACAATTGCTAGTATTAGCGCGTCATACCAATTCATCTATTGGTGGACTTATACCAGGAATAGGAGTAGGGGTTTTGCTACTGAGTCTGGTACTATCATTGTTAATTTGGTGGCTTTGGCAATCGTTAATCAGTGGTAAAAGCCAGCCAGAACAGGACAATATGGAAGTGTCAGACTCCCTCAAGCGGGCAAGTTTGGGCAGTTTTATTTTAGCAACCATTTTAGGGAATACAGGTTTTGTCGGACTGACACTTACACAGGTACTAACCAGCCCAGAAAATAACGATTGGGCAGTCTTATTCAGCGTTACAAATAACGTTGTTGGTACTTATGGAATTGCTGTTTTAATTGCCAGCTATTTTGGACAAAGAGAAACCGAAAATCATTGGTGGATACAATTACGAGATATAGCTACTGTTCCTAGTTTGTGGACATTTTTTATTGGCTTAAATACCCAATTTATAGAATTACCTGCGATGATTGAGTCAGGTTTAGAACAAGCTGTTTGGGTAGTTATTGCCTTTGCTTTATTGCTGGTTGGTTTGCGACTAGGAACAATCAAAGAATATAAAAATTTGGATATTGCCTTAATTGCCAGTATTGTTAAAGTTTTGGTTGTCCCTTTATTGGTAGGGTTAGGTGCGACTTTTTTCGGTATAATTGGCGAACAGCGTTTAATATTAGTCCTCATGTCAGGAACACCCACAGGGCTTTCTGTGCTAATTTTAGCGGAAGTTTATGACTTAGATCGCAACTTGTTAGCCAGTAGTATTGCTTTAAGTTTTATCGGTTTATTTTTAGCACTACCCGTGTGGTTAATTTGGTTTGGTTAAATCTATTTATTAACTTTGCTGGGAAACACTATAGGAGGAGTCAGGAGTCAGGAGTTAAGAGTCAGGAGTTAAGAGTCTCTTACACTATGGCTTTTACCGTATATTCTGTACCTCATTCAAGTGCATACCGCTATAACTATAATAGATTAGTACACAATGGCGTAAATTAAGTAACCACTAAAAATATTGGAAAAGCCTGTTTAATCTGCTTTTTTAATTTTTAATTGTTAATTTTTAATTCCGCCCTGCGGTATTAGTCTGTTGATTAACAGCCGCAAAAAATTTGTTTATAAGCCTATGACTACGATGACCAACGCTATTAATCTACAACATAAATTGTCAGGTTTTAATATTATCAACCGTGCCAAGATATTTATAGGCATAATTGCCGCTGTCCCTATTGCTTTGAGCTTACCGGCAAAAGCTTTAGAAGTACAGGTATTACCTAAAAATCCTCAATTGGGAGATACAATTTCCGTCGTCATTGAGGCAAATGCTTCAGAAAAAACCAGTAATCCCACAGTAACAGTTGGGGGAAAAACATATCCAGCTTTTGAAATTTCACCTCGTAAATACCGTTCTTTTGTTCCCACAACTCCCTTAGAAAAAGCTGGAGTCAGAACAATTAAAATTTCCGAAGATGGACAAGAACAAAATTTATCAGTAAAGGTGCGCGATCGCAAATTTCCCATCCAACGCATCACCTTACCACCCGGAAAAGCTGGAATTGATGCCACCGAATACGAACTCAAGCGCGTAAAAGAATTAAAAGCCCTCCAGACACCGGAAAAATATTGGCGTGGTGCTTTTCTCACCCCCAATGCTGGGCGAACATCCACTAGATATGGTGTCCGTCGCTACTATAATGGTGAATTTGCCAAAGACTACTACCATCGGCAGTTGGTTTAGCAGTAGCAGAAGCCCACCTAGCTGCTAAATTCAACAAACCCGATGCCACAATCGTTGATCATTACACTTATGTAATTGTTGGTGATGGTTGCAATATGGAAGGTATTTCCGGTGAAGCGGCTTCCATTGCTGGACACTGGGGATTAGGTAAACTGATTGCTCTTTATGACGACAACCACATCTCCATTGATGGTTCTACAGATGTAGCTTTCACAGAAGATGTTTCCAAACGGTTTGAAGCTTACGGTTGGCACGTTATCCACGTCAAAGATGGTAACACCGATTTAGCCGGAATTGCCAAAGCGATCGCCGACGCAAAAGCCGTCACTGACAAACCCACCCTGATTAAGGTGACAACCACCATCGGTTATGGTTCTCCTAATAAATCTAACACTGCTGGTATTCACGGTGCAGCCTTGGGTCCAGAAGAAACAATCGCTACCCGCAAAAACTTAGGTTGGGAATATGATGCTTTTGTAGTTCCTGAAGATGCTCTAAATCATACTCGCAAGGCTGTTGAACGCGGTGCCGGTTACGAATCTGAGTGGAACACGGTTTATGCTGGTTACAAAGCTAAATACCCCCAAGAAGCCGCTGAGTTTGACCGGTTTATTAGCGGCAAATTACCAGAAGGTTGGGATCAAGTATTACCTACATACACAACCGAAGATAAAGCATTACCTACCCGTAAACACTCAGAAAATTGCCTTAACAAACTAGGGGCTGTTTTACCGGAATTAATCGGTGGTTCTGCTGACTTAACCCACTCCAACCTCACCGAACTCAAAGGTGCTGGGGACTTCCAAAAAGGACATTTCGCCAACCGCAACATTCACTTTGGTGTGCGCGAACACGCAATGGGTGCGATTTGTAATGGTATGGCGTTGCATAACTCAGGTTTAATTCCCTACGGTGCAACCTTCCTGATATTCACAGATTATATGCGGGCTGCTATTCGTTTAGCTGCTCTTTCTGAAGCTGGTTCAATTTGGGTGATGACACACGACTCCATTGGCCAAGGTGAAGATGGTCCTACACACCAACCTATTGAAACCCTGGCTTCTCTGCGAGCTATTCCTGATTTAACCGTAATTCGTCCCGCTGACGGAAACGAAACCTCTGGTGCTTACAAAATAGCAATTGAAAAGTCGAAAGCACAAGCTTCTACTTTATTGGCATTCACTCGTCAAAACGTTCCTAACTTGGCAGGTACATCCATTGCAGGTGTAGCTAAGGGTGGATATACAATTGTTGATTCTCAAGGTACACCAGATATCATCTTGATTGGTACTGGTTCAGAAGTAAGCCTCTGTGTCAGTGCAGCGGAAAAATTAACTGCGGTTGGTAAGAAAGTTCGTGTTGTTTCTATGCCTTCTTCTACCTTGTTTGATACACAAGATGCAGCTTACAAAGAATCAATTCTCCCTAAAGCTGTTACTAAACGTCTTTCTGTAGAAGCTGCTAGTAGCTTCGGCTGGCACAAATACATCGGTTCTGAAGGCGATACTGTAAGTATTGATACCTTTGGTGCTTCCGCTCCCGGTGGAGTTCTCCTAGAGAAGTTTGGCTTCACCGTTGATAATGTTTTAGCTAAAGCCAAAGCATTGTTAGGTTAATCCTGGTAGGATATTTTCTGATTTTGTTGGGTGGGCTGAAAAAGCTCACCTTTTTTTATAAGACCTCGCGGTAAGCGTAAAACTCAGCGGCTTTAGCCCTGAGATATAAGCGACACGAGCGGTTTTAACCGCTTTGGTATTTTCTATATTAACCGTGATGCGGGTCTTCAATATATCTCCTCACGGATTCGCTACTAACATTCCCTGCGGTGCTTATAAAATAACTACTTGTCCAAAGAGACGGTAGTTTTTTTAATTGGGGAAATTCTTTTCTCAAGTAGAAGCTAGAACGACCTTTAAATGCCTTAATAACTAAATGTGGGGTATCTGTGGGCTTAACGCTAATAAATAAGTGGATATGGTCTGGAGCTACTTCTAAAGCTAAAATATCCCAACCTTTTTCTATAGCCAGTTCAGCAAAAATCTGTCTCGCTCTTGTTGCTATTTCTCCTACTAAAACTTTTTTCCGTCGTTTAGGTATCCAAACAAAATGGTAATTAACCAGGAATTTAACGTGGTTGTGGGTTTTATAGTCTTCTTGCGTTAACATATTCTCTTGTTGTTTTCTTGATAGCTATTGACAATACTAGCTTAATCAATTATTCTTGAGAAGTCAACTTCTCATAAATCGTAACTTGGTGGCAAAAAATAAAAAAGCAATGGGAGTACAACAGGTTTTGTTGTCTCCCGATAATGAAACAAAGGCAGTATTAGAATATCTCTGTCAGCAGTCAGGGAAGCTGTATAACAGTGGTGTTTATTTCGCTAGACAAACATTTTTAAAAACTGGAAAGTTGTTAACGGGTAAGTTCGACTTGATTTACGAGCCTTCAGTGTCTAAAACTATGGTTGCTCAATCGATGCCATCTATCCCCGCACAACAAACTTTATTATCTGTAACAGAAGCCTTCAAATCTTTTAAAGAATTACGTTCTTTGTTTATCAAAGGACAATTACACTTTAAGCCTAAAGTACCCGGCTATCTAACAGGTTCTAAACTTTTCAAGGTTGCTTATCCTCATAGTGGAGGACAGAAACCAACTCTAGTTAATGGACAACTTAGATTTTCGTTGGGACTAACGGTTAAAAGATGGTTTGGAATTTCTGAATTTTTTCTACCGATGCCGTCAAATTTAGATATAGCTCATGTTAAGGAGTTTACTATCCTACCTAAAAACGGTGCTTTTTATCTAGAGATGTCTTACGAAGTTGAGAAACAACAGCATGATTTAGACATTAATCAAGCTCTATCTATTGACTTGGGAACGGCTGATAATTTAGCGGCTTGTGTTGATACATTGGGTAATTCCCTATTGATTGATGCCCGGTCAATGAAAGCCATGAATCAGCTTTGGAACAAGAAAATATCAACAAAAAAAGAGGGGAAATCAGAAGCTTATTGGGATGCTTGGTTAGACCGTGTAACCCGTAAACGTAACCATCAGATGCGTGATGGTATTAATAAAGCAGCGAAACTAATTATTGACCATTGCTTAAAATATGGTATTGGTACATTAGTTATCGGCTGGAACGAGGGGTTTAAATCCAACGCTAATATGGGGAGAATTAACAATCAAAAGTTTGTCCAAATGCCATTGGGTAAACTTAAAGATAGATTAAGACAACTCTGTGAATTGCACGGTATTAGATTTCAAGAAACTGAAGAAGCATATACGTCAAAAGCTAGTTTTCTAGATGGAGACTCCCTACCTAAGTATGGCGAAAAGCCAGAAGGGTGGAAAGCATTACTGTTAGCGTGTTAAGCGTGGATTGTATGAGTCGGGCGATGGTTCATTCGTAAATGCAGATTTGAACGGAGCAGCTAATATTTTAAGAAAAGTATCGGGAAGGTTGAGTCTATCACTTGATCAACTCAGTAGACGATCTTTGGCAATCGTAGCGAGAATTAAATTAAATTAATTCTGTCCGCAGAATCTCAGCGGCTTTAGCCCTGAGAGTGTCAAGATTCTCATTCATATATACTTAGGGTTAGCTGAAAAAGTCTAGCCACCAAAAGTTGATGCTATGTTTTATTCTCTCACAAAGAAGCCGCGAGCAGTATTGCTAAAAGTTTTCTAGAATTTTTAATTCTTAATTCCCCTTTCCCTGCTATAAATATACTTTTTAAACCTTTTAAGATTTTTGTCAATTATCGGGGAGTCAAGTCAATGAAGATATTAGTGCTGAGTTGGGAATTTCCACCGAGGATAGTTGGCGGAATTGCTCGTCACGTTGCTGAGTTGTACCCGGAATTAATTAAGTTAGGCCATGATATCCATCTGATTACACCAGAATTTGGGCCAGCATCCTTGTATGAAGTGGTGGAAGGAATTCATATCCATCGTGTAGAAGTAGCTGCTAGTAATGATTTCTTTCATTGGGTGGTGAACTTAAATGAGAGGATGGGTGACTATGGTGGTAAGTTATTAGCAGAAAAGGGGCCATTTGATCTAATTCATGCCCATGATTGGTTAGTTGGCGATGCCGCGATCGCTCTCAAGCATACCTTTAAAATTCCTTTAATTGCCACAATTCACGCTACAGAACATGGACGTTATAACGGTATTCACAATGATACCCAACGATATATTCATAATAAAGAATATGTACTAGCCGAAAATGCTTGGCGGGTGATTGTTTGCAGTGAATATATGCGTCAAGAATTGCAGCGATCGCTATATCTTCCTAGTGATAAAATTGACGTAATTTATAATGGTATTCGCCCAGAAAAGAAAATCCATCATGAAGATTTTCATGCTCAAGATTTTCGCCGTCAATTTGCCGCAGATTATGAAAAAATTGTTTATTATCTTGGTCGCATGACCTATGAAAAAGGCGTACCTGTATTACTTAATGCTGCTCCCCAGGTGCTTTGGGCAATGGGAGGTAATGTTAAATTTGTCATAGTCGGTGGTGGTAATACTGACCATCTCAAACATCAGGCTTGGGATTTAGGAATTTGGGATAAGTGTTACTTTACTGGATTCCTAGCTGATACATACTTGGATAAATTTCAAACCATCGCGGACTGTGCAGTTTTTCCCAGTCTTTATGAACCCTTTGGTATTGTTGCTTTAGAAAGTTTTGCTTCTCGCGTCCCAGTCATAGTTTCCGATACTGGTGGTTTTCCTGAAGTCGTTCAACATACAAGAACGGGAATTACCACCCTAGTAAACAACTCTGACTCTGTAGCTTGGGGAATTTTAGAAGTTTTGCAAAACCCAGATTACTGTCAATGGTTGGTAGATAACGCTTATGCAGATTTAGAAAAAAGATTTAGCTGGCCAAAATTAGGCAAGCAAACAGAAATGGTTTATGAAAGAGTAGTGGAGGAACGAGCAAAAATTGTTTGGTAGTAAAAAACTCCATGAACATGAGATATTCTCAGATTACCAATGAGAATTAAAGATTACTCCGATAACTGCCGTAAAAAAACAGCACAAACCCTGTACGCTGGGAATTTAGCCCTGGGAAATGCGAAAGTTAGAAACGATTGCTGTTTGCTTGACAAGATTTTAATATGACCAAGGCATTCCTAAATACATCCAGGCGTTTGCAGAATGCAAAAAACAGCTTGTTGAGAATGGTAAACCGAATCATAAACCGTCTGACAGCTAATTTAAAGCGGTTCTTTGAGGATATCATCCAGACTCCCACCCCTAAACCAGCTTATCCTAAACTAGCTGGTCCGGTTCATAACTTAGGTGGTGGTGGTCCTGATGTTGATGACGCTATTCAGTGGATGATTAATCAAGTCAGAGGCAGTAGTAATAGTGACAATAAAGTTAATGTTTTAGTAATTCGGGCTGCTGGTAACGATGATTACAATCAGTTAATTTATCGCATGAGAGGTGTCAAGTATGTAGAAACTCTCGTCATTCGTAATCGTCAAGAAGCTAACAGAACAGATATTTTTGATAAAGTCAGAAATGCTGGTGTGATTTTTTTCGCCGGTGGTGATCAATGTGAATATATTCGCCACTGGAAAAACACCAAATTAGAAGTTGCCATCAAGTCAGTTTATGACAGAGGTGGTGCTATTGGTGGCACAAGTGCGGGAGCAATGATTCAAAGTGAATATGTTTATGATTCCTGTGCTTGTGAAGATAGCATTGAAACTCACGAAGCACTTGATGATCCCTACGGGAATATTACCTTTACCTATAACTTTTTCCAGTGGAAACATTTGCGCGGAACTATCATTGATACCCATTTTGATGAACGCAAAAGAATGGGAAGAATTATGGTTTTTATTGCTAGACAAATTCAAGATGGTGTCTCTCCAAAAGCATTAGGTATAGCAATTAGTGAACAGACATCTTTACTAATTGATAAATACGGTATTGCTAAAGTTACAGGTAAAGGTTCAGCGTATTTTGTTTTAGGAGATCATCGTCCAGAAATTTGTCAAAAGGGAACTCCTCTCACATATTACGACTACAAAATTTGGAGAGTTCCCAGAGGTAACACCTTCGACTTAAATAAACTACCGTCAAGAGGTTATTATCTCAGGAGTGTAAAACAGGGTAGATTCGACTCAGATCCTTATTAGATTCAATAATGTAGAGATGTTCTAGAGAACATCTCTATTTTATTAGATTTTATTAGATTTTATTAGTTTCCTATTTCCCAGTTAGGAATGTGAATTAAATAAATAAAGTGCAAAAGTAGGGTGTGTTAGCAACAGCGTAACGTACCATTCGAAGTTAAGAGAACTCCGAGAACTCCACAAAAAAGATAATCCTATAACTATGCTGGTTTAGCAAAAATTTCC
>JBAXRM010000179.1:0-9406 GCA_037131225.1 Nostocales cyanobacterium ELA583
TTTGTTCATACCAATGAAACCGTTGAGCCAGCAAATAATTATATTGATACCGCAATTTTTCTAGCGTTTTATCAATCTTTTCTGCTTGTTCTTTTGTCGGTTTAATTTTGTATTGGTATGATATCCGCACCTGATTATTGCCTTTTTTTGGTATTATTATTCTAACATACACTAAATTATAATGGGTATGACATTTTGTTGCTAGTTGTGGCGGGGTAACTATCTCAACGTTACGAAAATATATTGAAAATCAAAACTCACCGGAAGAAATAAGAGAGTGTTCGTTTCCTCTATGTTCCCTTCTCTCGTGCTACGCACATTAGTCAGGGAACTGTCGTCAACTCACGCGCCATTCATCCCACGCTCCTAAGAGTGAGCGTGGGGCTTCTGTCGGGAAAGCTAAATCTATGATTTAGTGGGGTTCTAAACCCGTTTATTCATCCACTATCCGTACAGAATGACTCCTAACTCCTAACTCCTAACTCCTGAATCCTTTTTGATAATTAACCCAAGTAGTAAAATTCTTTAATAAAATCTGCAATTACAGGGAAATCATGAATAGTATAAACTGATTCATCAGGTATATAGTCATCATTAGTAAATTTCTTGCCAAATTGAGGACTATCGTAGATTGTGAGATTTTTAGAGTGAGAATTGGTTAATATTGTGCGGGTAGGTGCTTTGAAAAAATTTAATTTTTGGGCTGCTTCTAAATTTCTTTTTGTTTCTTCAATTATCTTAGCTTTTCTCATAGCTTGAGATAAAAAGATAATTAATTGTTTAACTATTTTGATTGACTTAAGATCCCGCTGATGTATAAATTCCGCGCGCATCATATCTACCATAGTATAAATATTTTTTTGGGTAATGGTAGCATCTTTAAATGGCAGAATTGCCATAAAAGCTGTAGAAAATAATGTGAGATCGTTATCTATCCAGAAGCTTAAAATAGTTCTCCGGGCGCTGATTTCTATGTTAGGTGGTTGGATTAAGGCTGGGTATTCTTGAGCGATTTTATAATAAGTACCAGCGAGAACAAAGTTAGCTTGATGGCTGAGGGGTAAATCAATAATAATTTGCAGTTGGGGGGGAGTAAGATTAAAAAATTCTCTGGCTTTTTCTGGGGTAAAATTCTGAACGACTGAGCGATCGCCACTAGAGGAAATATCCACCCATTGACAAATAATCCCTTCTATTTTTAATCCAAATCGCTGTGTACCATGGAGTTTAGCTCCAGTTAATGTAGCTCCAGATAAATCTGCACCATTCCACTCTACTTTAATTAATTTTGCCTGAGTTAAATTGGCATGAACAAAACTAGTATTAGTTAGATTGGCATTAGTCAAATCTGTCCCGGTTAAATTAGCACCACTTAGTTTTGCTTCGCTTAAATCCGCATAACTAAGATTAGCTCCTCGTAAATCTACCCAGCGAAGATTAGCTCCTCGTAAATCTGCACCGGTTAGGTTGGCTAAGGATAAGTTAGCTTGTCTAAGTTCGCTATTTTGCAAATTAGCCCCAGTGAGGTCACAAGCGCTTAATTCTGCACCCTGTAGATTGGCTATTTCTAAGTTAGCTTCTCTGAGGAAAGATCCTCTCAAATTGGCTTCACTCAGATTAGCATGACGGAGGTTGGCTTGTCGTAATGTAGCTTCTCGTAAATCAGCACCACTAAGATTAGCATCTGATAGATTAGCACGAGTCAAATCAGCACGAACCAATTCACCCCGAACTAGAGAAGCACCACAAAGTTGAGCGCGACTTAAATCTGCTCGCACCAAATTAGCAACGTTGAGACTACAGCCGTTAAGAATAGCATCGGTAAGATTTGCGCCACTTAGTCGAGCTACATTCATTTGAGCATCAGTCAAATCGGACTTACTGAGATTTGTCCCACTTAAATTAGCTACACTCAAGTTTGCTTGACTCAGATTAATGCCACTGAGATTAATACTGCTAAAATTTGATTCTGCTAAGTCAAGACCACTAAAGTCTAAAATTCCTTCTGCATATTTGGCGATTAATTCGGCTTCTACTGTCATGAATCTACCCTTATATTGCCAGCTTTGAGAGTTGAAGTTGATAAAGTATCGAGAGAACAAGTAAAAATTAAATTTTCAAGATAATGATGAAAATTGGTATTTTAGGACTGGGACTAATTGGTGGTTGTTTAGGTTTCGATTTACGTTCACAAGGACACTATGTTTTAGGTGTCAGCCGTCGGGAATCAACTTGTAAAAAGGCTATGAAACTTGGTAATGTTGATCAAGCGTCTTTGGACTTAAGCTTGTTAGCGTCGGCAGAAGTTGTATTTATTTGTACCCCTATAGGGCTGATAGTGCCTCAAGTGAAAGAGTTGATAACTCATTTATCAAAAACTACTATTATCACTGATGTTGGTTCAGTTAAGACACCTATAGTTGAGGCAATTTCTCCTTTATGGGAGAACTTTATCGGTGGTCATCCCATGGCGGGAAAAACAGATGTGGGTATAGAAGCAGCACAACGCAATTTGTTTGTCAATCGGCCTTATGTATTAACACCGATAGAGACAACATCTAATAATACCGTAATAATTGTAGAAGAAATTGTGCGATCGCTCGGTTCTATTATTTACCATTGTCAACCCGAACAACATGACCGGGCTGTAAGTTGGATTTCTCATTTACCTGTCATGGTTAGTGCTTCTTTGATAGCAGCTTGTTTAAGTGAAACAGATCCAGACATCGCCGCATTAGCCCAAAATTTTGCCAGTTCCGGGTTTCGGGATACAAGCAGAGTCGGGGGAGGAAATCCCGAATTAGGGGTAATGATGGCACAATATAATCGTCCAGCATTATTACATTCTTTGCATCAATACCGCGAAAATTTAGATGAATTTATTCATATAATTGAGCAAGAAAAGTGGGAATTGTTAGAAGAAAAGTTTAAATTTAATCAACAAGCGCGTCCTGATTTTGTTGAAGTCAGCGAGTCAGGAGGAATAATCTAGAACTTCAAAAAGTGCTTGATTTGAAATATAGTTGAGGGCGCAAGCCTTGCGCCCCTACTTATTGTGATCTACACATTAAACCGGAATAATAAGACATCACCTTCTTGGACAATATACTCTTTTCCTTCACTTCTTACCAAACCTTTTTCCTTAGCTGCATTCATTGAACCGTGTGTGACTAAATCATTATAAGCAACGGTTTCTGCGCGAATAAATCCTCGTTCAAAATCTGAGTGAATGACTCCTGCGGCTTGAGGTGCAGACATTCCGGCATTAATTGTCCAAGCGCGGGTTTCTTTAGGACCACAGGTGAAATATGTCCGCAAACCCAAGAGGGTATAAGTTGCCCGAATCAAAGATTTTAAACCACCTTCTTTTACACCCAAAGATTCCAGAAAATCAGCTTTATCTGCTTCTGGTAATTCCACTAATTCTGCTTCTACTTGGGCAGAAACTATGACAACTTGAGCATTTTCGACCGCAGCAACAACGCGCACTTTTTCAACAAAATCATTACCTGTTGCTAGGTCTTCTTCAGAAACATTAGCAGCGTAGATAATTGGTTTATTGGTAAGTAGTCCTAAACCTTTAATAATTTCCGATTCTTCGGCATTTAAACTGACTTGACGGACAGATTTACCTTCATTTAAAGCAGCGGCTAATTTTTCTAGAATTGTTACTTCAAACTGTGCATCTTTGCTAGTGCGGGCAAGTTTGCGAGTTCTCTCAATGCGTTTTTCAATTTGGAATAAATCAGATAAACCCAGTTCTAAATTAATGATTTCAATATCTCTGGCTGGGTCAACAGAACCAGCCACGTGAATAATATCATCATTTTCAAAACAACGGACAACATGAACTATGGCATCAACTTCCCGAATGTGGGATAAAAATTGATTTCCCAGTCCTTCTCCTTGACTTGCACCTTTGACTAAACCGGCAATGTCCACAAATTCGACACGAGCGGGGACTATTTGGACTGAGGTAGCAATTTTTGCGAGAACGTCTAATCGGTCATCTGGGACTGAGACCATGCCAACATTCGGTTCAATGGTGCAAAATGGGAAATTAGCGGCTTCAGCTTTGGCATTAGCGACTACAGCGTTAAATAAGGTTGATTTTCCGACGTTGGGAAGTCCGACAATTCCGGCTCTTAGCATTTTAGATTTTAGATTTTGGTTTCAACTATCCACTATAAAGATAATTCAAACAGGTTGAGGAATGGTTTGGGGAATTGGACCGGGTACTGTTTCAGGGACTGGTTCCGGGACTGGTTCCGGGAAAGGTGGGGGAATAGCTGGCTCTGGTCTCGGGTGAGGGTGGTGGAAGAAGGGTGGAAGAAGGGGGTTTGGTTCAGGTGTGGGGATTTGAGGTTTGGGGATGGAAATCATCGCGGGGTTAATCATTTTTGGGGTTTGGGGTTTTGATTTTGGTGTGTTAGGAAAAAAGCCTCTGAATGGAGAGGCTTGAGGGATAAATTTCCGATTCCAGAAATTTTAAATAAATAGATTGGGAGTGATGACAGCTAAAATCCCACCTGCTGCGGATGCAACTAAGGAGACAAAAGCGGCGTTAAATAACCACCAAGCCGCATCTGCAAGGGCTTTTTTACTATCAATTGCTTGTTGTTTAGCTTGTTCTTGAATCGCGTGCAGTCTTTTTTGGGTTTCTTGCTGAATGCGTTCAGCTTGGTGTAATACCTTATCCCGCGATGATTCAATGCGATTGATTATCTGATTAGCTTGCTCTTTGGAGATATCTGGACGAGAACTCAGGAGAGCAACTAAGGTATCACGGTCGAATTGACTTAAGCGATCGCGCAATGCTTCAAATCCTGCTTGCGGGTCGTCAAATATTTTGGCAAAATCGTGCTGAATGCCTTCATAACTGAGTTCGGGACGGTCTAGGGAGTTAAGATAGTCGCGGACTTTGCCAAAAACATTGTCTACGAGCGATCGCATTTTTTGCTGAATTTGCTCGAATTGTTGAACTATGGAGTCACGCACAGATTCAATTTGGTCAACAATTTTGTTGGCTTCTTCTTCTGTGATATCTTCACGTTGAGAAAGCAACGCTACCAATGTAGAACGGTCAAATTTGGCAACACGCTCACCTAAACTACCAATACCTGCACCCGGTGAAGACAACAACAATTGCAAATCGCGTTTGATTCCTTCAGGATTCAGTTCTTCTTTGTTGGTGTTACGGAGATAATTTTCCAAATTTGCTTCAAAATCTAGCACTTGTTTCGTCGTGCGTTGCGCTAACCGTTGGGGGGCTTTAATAATATTAGCGATCGCTTGTTGTGCAGAATCAATGATTTGATTAACTTGCTCTTCACTTAAATCTTCGCGTCCAGCCAGCAATCTAACTAATGTTTCTCGGTCAAATTGCGATAAGCGATTAGCTAATGCTAAAGCCCCTTCCTTGGGGTCTTGTAACAACTTTTGTAAATCGCGCTGAATACTTTCAGGATTTAGTTCTTCTAATTTAGTATTCCGGAGATATTCAGCTATAGCTGTTGTCGTTTTTTCATACTGTTCTTGGGCTTTTTCGGTAACTTTTTGGGGAACTTGGAGAATATTATCTTTAACTTTTTCCAAAGAGTCTAAAGTTTGGTTAATTTCCGACTCATTTAAATCTTGTCGCTGACTCAATAATTGCACCAGCGTATCTCTATCAAATTGCGAAAAGCGGCAACGTAAAAGATTTATTCCGGCTTCCGGGTCTTCTAAAAGGACTTGAAAATCACGCTGGATTGCCTCAGGATTGAGTTCTTCCTTATTAGTATTCCTTAGATAATCTTCAACCCTTTGACGCACTTCATTAGCTTTAGCTGTGTCTTTTTCTTGCACTTCTCTAGCTTGATCAATGACATGATCACGGCTGCTTTCGAGTTGACCAATAATATTATTAACTTCCTGTTCGCTCATATCATGACGTTGCTGGAGTAATGGGAAAAAAGTATCCCGATTAAATCTACTCAACCGTTCTTGTAACTCTTCCAAACGAGCTTCTGAATCTTGCAACATCACTCCAAAGTTACGTTCAATCCCTTCTGGAGTTAGTTCTTCTTTATTAGCATTCCGTAAATAATCTTCTATTTGACTGCGAATTTGCTGTGATTTCTCCTGTTTTTCTGCCTGTTGCACAATTAGTAAAACTTCTTGACGGATATTTTCTAATTGTTCGGCAATTTCTCGCTTTCTATCTTCATTAAGATCACCACGTTGGTTCAGCAAATTAGTAAAGTGATCTTGATTTATTTCTTCTAAATTATGGCGGACATTGCCAGGGTTGGCATTAGTATCATAAATCACTTCTCTAAATTCATCTTGAATTGTGAGGCGATTAAAATGCCAAGGGAAAGAATGCAGGATATATTCTTCTATATCTGCTTTGATACTATTCTGGGGTTGTTTGGAGAATTTTTTACCTAATTGATTTCCTATTTTACTAGCTTGTTCAGTTGTTTGGTTAGTAACCTGTTTCAGTTGCTCAATAATTTTGTTGACATCAACATTTTGAACTTTACTACCTATTTTTTTTAATTCTGTTGTGATTTCTTGAACATTGAGATCAGAAATATTGGCTCTTTCTAATACTGCTGTTCCTGCTGCACCTAAGCCATATTGAATAGCTTGATTGAAGAAACCATTGGTTTGTTTCCCGTTTCCACCACCAACAGTGATTAGTTGTTGCAGTCTTTCACCTAATTTTTCTGATTTTAATTCTTCTGGACTAGCTGACTTTAGTAAATTAAGAACTCTTTCTGTGGGATTTTGGCGATTTAAAACTTGCTTCCAAGCAGCTTCCAGTTGTTCAGCCATTTTATTGACATCTTTTTCAGAAAAGTCTGTGCGGCTGCTGATTAAATCCACAAAAGTCTGACGATTTATATTTTTGAGAAATTCACTATCGCCAATAGCTTGCAAATCTACATCTTTTAACAATTGGTCAAATTGACTTCTAATTTCTTTGATATCTAACTGTGGTAACTTGAGAGAACTCAAAGAAGTTTGCAAAGTATTTTTAATACTATCAGTATCAAAACCCGAAGTTAATTCTCGACGGACTGCGGCGGTAATTTCTTCAGCCGTAGAAACCATTTGTTTTTGTGCAACATTCGCACCCATAGCAGTCGTTGCTGTACCCAGTAAACCTTGAATACCAGAAGTGACAGTGCTAACAAAAGAACCAACTATAGAACCTAGTGCATTAGAACCCATCCACATGATAACTGTGAAGTAGGTTGACCAAATAACTACACCGATTATTGCTCCCAAAAATGTACTTTCAATTAAACTCAGTTTCACCGCTAAAAAACAAGCAAGAAATAATGCCAAACTGGAAGAAAAAATTGCCCAAATCCCAATCTTGGCTTCAATTTTGCGAATGCTTTCACCTAATGTTTGTGCATCATCATCATCAGAATATGCGCCAGTTCCTATAGCTGAAATTCCCGCAGCTACAGAGAGATTTGTGAATAACAATTGAAAAGCAAATGCCATGAGGACACCACATAGCAATGCTAACAAAAATTTAGGACTAGAAAAAATAAATGGTGTTTGAAATTGAGGAGCTAATACCTCACCTGTGATTCTGATTGGTGCTAATCCTAAATGTAAATAGCTCCACTGAAAAGTCATTACCAAACTTGAAAGAATCATGATTTTCTCCTTTAAGCAGTAAAAATTACCTGAAATTGATGAATAATAACCTCCTGTGGAAATAAATAATTGTGCTTATTGCCAATATCCAATAACTATCTAGTACTCTGACAAAAATAAAATTGAGTAGTAGACATTTAAATATTTCTGTGGATAGATGAAATGAGTAAACAGATTTTAATGACGAATGATGATTAATGTCTGCTACGCTTTTCCGGTATGGTTAGAATCTGCTCATGTGATTGTAGTAATACTAGCTTTATGTTTGCGCTCAAGTCTTCTGTCATTCGACATACAACAGGAGAAATTGACATTTCCCCTTTAATTCTTCTCTTGATCATTGTCAAACAATTCTAATAAACCAAATATACCCACAAAAAAAGTATAAGTTGCATATTTGATTGCTGTCTGATTTTTACTTGGTGCATAATAAGCGGCAATTAAGGCCTCAATAAAATGAGCAGATAGGGCAAAATGAGCAATGATTAAAGCTGGAGTTAAGATAGTCGGTAGTTGACTGTTAGTGATTGATATTTGGATATTCCATAATTCTAAGCTTATTGCACTGGTGATGAGTGTAATGGATATGATTTTGAAGATGGGGAATAAATTTTATTTTGATATCTTTGAAGTTCATGTTCTTTGATTTCTCAGCTAAGAATATCTTACATATTATTCCATCAAATTATTCATTAATTCATCTATTCTTAAAAGTTCATCAGTAATTTGGATTACAGTATTTAATTCAGTTGCAGGATCTGGAGTGTGACTAGTCATGTATGATGTGGCTGAAGAATGTGCAACAAGACCTCGTTCTTTCTCCAAATGTATTCATAGTAGCAAGCCAAGCAGTATTAGTATTTAACTCATTACTATTTATTCCTATGGGTAATAGTAATGCTAAAATATTTTTTTCTTTTACTCCATGATTATTATCAATAACCTTCCTAAAGCTCCTGATAGCTGAATTTATTTTTTCAGTTATTTTCAATCGCTTATCGTGATTATCTTGACTTACATTGTTGGGTTTGTTAAGTGTATCTGGTGGTTTGTCCATAATTAAATCAGAGAAACCAAGTAAACATATCAGAGTGCGAGAGGTTGTACCTGTACTATCCCAAGCTATTTTAGCATTCAAAACTACTTCCCACACTCTATCTTCAAGGTATGATTCAATTTCAGCATGAGCTAAAACTCTGTATGCAGCAGTTCTAGATAACTGACTCTCGGAATATGAACTTGTTGGGCTAATTTCAGGAAGAAATTCGCCTTTTAACCTGTTTAGCTGCGTTCTTAAAATAATAAATTTATCAGATTCTGGCATATCTTATTAAGAACCTACCTTAACCCATTGAAAATAATCCGATTCCCATCTAGTTCAGGTAAATTAAAGTTTACTTCTAAAACTTTTCGTAGACTTTCACCCCACAACCTCAAACGATTATAAATCTCAGGAATATTTTGCGTTCTGCGTTCAACAGCTTCTCTAAAATCACTGCTAGATGAGCATAATTCCTGAAAAACAACTTTAACTTTTTCTTGATGATCTTCAGCAGATTTCCTGATTATTTCATCTGAAAAGTAAAAAACCATTACATCTAAAATTGCTCGATTGAATTGGCTTTGATATTTATTATTTTTGCTCGACCATAAACGAGAGAAGTTTTGTTCTGCAAATATATTAATAGTTGGTATCGGCTCAATAAATAGGGGTAACAGAGGAAAATAAGTGCAACGAGGTACA
>JBAXRM010000180.1:0-9377 GCA_037131225.1 Nostocales cyanobacterium ELA583
AAACTATTCTGTCCGCAGAATCTCAGTGTCTTTAGACCTGAGAGTGTCAATAGTCTGCAATCTGCTGTAATTGATAATTGATAATTTTTAATTGTTAACGATATGTTACTCTAATGCTGAAATCATCAATTAAAACAAAATTTAAAAACTTACGTAATTTAGAATTCAAACGACAACGAAAGTTTTCTAGACAAGCTGAACCAGGAAGTGTTGAGCCGAGAACGCCAGAAAAACCACCCAACATTAGATTACGACTGTTTGCTGTGTGGGCTGTGTTAATGATCTCTATGGTGGGGTTAGCATTTAAATTATATCAATTACAAGTTGTTGACGGAAAAAAGCTGACTCAGAAGGCGCGAAACCAGCAAATGGTGAATTTACGCCCTTATATGCCCCGTCGTCCAGTAATAGATCGGAATAATAATGTCCTGGCTATTGACCGTCCTGTTTATAATGTGTATAGCCATCCTAAGTTATTTGATCATTCTCAGGAGGAAATTGCCGAAAAAATTGGTCCCATTATCGGCAAAGAAAAGGCTGATTTGGTCAAAATATTCCAAAGTAAACGGAGTGGAATTTTACTAGCGTCTGGTATCTCTGAAGATATTACTGATAAGTTGATATCACTCCGCTTGAATGGGTTCGAGTTTATTCAAAAATACTCCCGATTCTACCCCCAAGATGATTTGGTGGCTGATGTAGTGGGCTATGTTAATCTTGACCGTCGTGGCCAAGCTGGTGTGGAATATAGTCAGGAAAAGTTACTAGAACGTTCTGGTCAAACAGTACGGATGAGTAAGTCTGGTAATGGGTCATTGATGCCGGATCATGCAACCGAAGGATTTCTGCATTTTGATGATTTAAAACTGCAATTAACTATTGATAGCCGTGTGCAAAGGATCGCGCGTGCGGCGTTAAAAGAACAGATGACTAAATTTAGTGCCAAACGGGGTGCGGTGATTGTCATGGATGCAGTTGATGGTTCTTTATTGGCTTTGGTTTCTCAACCTACCTATAACCCAAATCAATATGCTAAGTCTGATATTTCTCTATTCAAAAACTGGACTGTAGCTGATCTTTATGAGCCGGGATCAACTTTTAAACCTGTGAATGTAGCGATCGCTCTAGAAAATGGTGCAATTAAACCAAATGATATATTTACAGATCCTGGTTCTATTAAAATCGGTACACATACTATCAAAAATGCAGAAAAAACAGGTTATCGCCGATTAACTATTTCTGAAATTTTACAAACTTCTAGTAACATTGGCATGGTGAGAATCATTCAAAGATTAAAACCATCCATATATTACAACTGGCTAGAACGTTTAGGTCTAGGACAAAAGATTGAAACGGATTTACCATTTGAGGTCAGGGGTCAACTCAAAAGTCAAGAACAATTTATCTCTTCAGCTATTGAACCAGCTACTACATCTTTTGGTCAAGGATTCTCTCTAACTCCATTACAACTGGTACAACTACACGGTGCATTAGCCAATGGGGGGAAATTAGTGACACCTCACGTAGTCCGAGGACTAATTGATAGTCAAGGAGGAATGCACTATTCAACTACTCTCCCAGAACCACGGCAAATTTTCTCACCTACAACCACCCAAAAAGTAGTGGAAATGATGGAAACAGTAGTAAGTCAAGGTACTGGGAAAGCGGCTAGAATTTCAGGATATCGAATTGGTGGAAAAACGGGAACAGCCCAAAAAGCTAGTGCTAATGGTGGATATATTAAAGGGGCAAGAATTACCAGTTTTGTGGCTATTTTGCCAGTGGAATCTCCCCGTTATGTAGTTTTTGCCGTTGTAGATGAACCAAAGGGAGAAAATGCCTATGGTTCTACAGTAGCTGCACCAATCGTGAAAACTGTGATGGAAACTCTGATTCCTATTGAACAAATTCCACCAAATGTAAATAAGGAAAAGGAGAAAGGTGATAAGTAATTTGTAATTTGTCAGTTGTTAGTTGTCACTCCACAAAAATTTTTATGGCAAGCCGGATGTGAATTATTGCTAAATCTGCAACAAATTAGCTAAAACTTGGGGTAATGGTAAAACAATCAACAACAATAAAGCCATTGATATTAATCCCATAAAATCCCGTTTATTATCTAACTCGGTGACATCGTTTAATGCAGGTTCATCAATTAAGGGGACGAATAATAAAATAATTGCCCACAATAAAAACTCTTCTCTAATAAACGAAAGCATTAGTAATAATAATCGGGCAATTTGACCAATGATCACAGCAGTTCGTTGTCCAAACATAGCATGAACAATGTGACCACCATCTAGTTGTCCCACAGGCATTAAATTTAAAGCCGTAACAATTAATCCTAAGAAACCTGCAACTGCAACTGGATGTAAATCAATGGCAGATTTTGCAGTTAATCCACTTCCTAACGCTAATTTTGCCAGTAAAGCGAATAAAACCGAATATTTAGGATTAAGAGCATTGGGATTTAACATTCCGGCTTTTTCCGGTAAAGCTACTATTTCCGAATGGGCTAAACCCCATATTAATAAAGGTATAGTCACAATAAATCCTGCCAAGGGACCAGCAATACTCACATCAAATAAAGCCTTACGGTGAGGAATGGGACTCTGAATTTTAATAAACGCGCCAAATGTTCCTAAAAAGAAAGGTATAGGAATAAAATAAGGTAGTGTGGAGCGAATTTTATAGAATTTAGCTGTTAAATAATGACCTAGTTCATGAGTCCCTAATATACTTATTAATCCTAAAGCATAAGGTAAACCCTGAAAAAATAATGTGAAATCTGATTCTATTTGT
Source organism: Nostocales cyanobacterium ELA583 (assembly GCA_037131225.1). Lineage (GTDB taxonomy): Bacteria > Cyanobacteriota > Cyanobacteriia > Cyanobacteriales > Nostocaceae > Dolichospermum. Next base: position 2,803 of record JBAXRM010000180.1, read on the forward strand.
GTAATGTTAAAACCCGCGATTTTTAACCCGACAAAGGTAGTGCTGAATAAAGTGGCTACTAATAATAGCAATGCCAAACCAGGTTGAGTAATCTTTTCGGAATCTCTTTGGTTATTTTGTCTAACTGCTTGAGGATTGGGAACTAAAACAAAGAAGGGTTTACTATTCATTCCTTCTTGAAATATAACTAAAAAGCGATCGCCAAATTGTTCTTCAATATTAGTTTTGATTTGCTCATAAGCAGCACTAGCCATAGTTCGTAAATGTCCCCGACAAATTACTGCTTGGGGGCGATACTCAATGTTTTGAACGTAATATACAGACCAAGGAAAACAATTTCGCAATTGAGTTTCTTCTGCTGAGTCAATGGGACGGACTGATGCCGTTTCTACTGTCGAATTATTATTTGATTGTCCTTGATTTTCTGCCGATTGATTTTGTGGATCTACGGGTAATTGCCGTCCTCTATTAAATAATAACCAATATAATATTAAACAACCCGCTGAAACCCACAGAATTAATACTGATGGGGGTGTTTGCTTGATACCATATACCAACGTCCAACCAGTTAATATAAATGCAGGTGTCATTAAAACCAACCACAATAACCATACAGGGGTTCTTGTCGCCCGTGCAACACTGTACTGCATTATTAAATAAGTCAATGACCCCAAAAGGAGGAGAAACCAAAATGCCATATTATTTTCACTATCTTTGATAGAATGTTTTACCTATGATTTTTGTTACAGATTTTGATTATAAACAAGACTGCACACCTTGATTTCTCAATCACATTTCACAGTCATGGGTAAATCCACTGTAACCTGATTGTTCACCACTCCTACAGGTTTCTTTTTTGCATTTATGTCTTCTTTTGCTCAAGAGTCCAGTCATAAGACTAAACAACCACATTCCATATTTCCACAAAGCACGTCAACACAGGGAAACTTCCCGAATTTGACACCTAACAGTATTTTTGCTTTTCCACCTAATCGAGATACTTTAGGAGCAACATCCTACTTCATTGCCACAAATGAAGGGAATATCCTCATAGATTCTCCAGCCCTAGAACAGACAAACCTAGATTTTCTGTCCTTGCACGGAGGAGTCAGGTGGTTTTTTATCAGTCATCGTGGTGCTATTGGTAAAGCCGCAGAATATCAGCAAATCTTAAATTGCGAAATTCTGATTCAAGAACAAGAAGCTTATTTATTACCTGGTTCGACTGTCACCACTTTTACCGATAAGTTCACTCTCAATCCCACAACACAAATTATTTGGACACCAGGCCATTCTCCAGGCTCTTCTTGTCTATACTATCGTGAATTTGACGGCGTGTTATTTTCTGGAAGGCATTTACTTCCTGACCAGCATGGTGAACCTATGCCACTACGCACTTCTAAAACTTTTCATTGGCCACGACAACTTAAAAGTGTTCAATCACTAAGCGATCACTTTACACCACAAACTTTAACTTATTTATGCCCCGGTGCTAATACAGGCTACCTCAGAGGTAAACACTGTATAGATCAAGTTTACCAAAAAATCACCAACTTGAATTTAGCAACTTTACGAGAAATTCAAAACAAGTAGGGGCGCAGCGCCCGCGCCCACCTGAGTTCGGTGTAAGAAAATCAGCTATAAATGAGTCTTCAAAAGGTTTAGAGGCTTTTAGCTAGAGAGAGTATATTCTCAATCAATCTTAATTATTGAGAATAACTGGAAAACCGAGCTAAAAGTAAATTTTCATAACCAAATCTTACTATTTGAATACTAACTTAAATAAGTATTTTTAATGTTGGGTTTCGTTCCGATTGCTTCGCAACGCTAACGCGAACAACCCAACCTACGAGGAATTGCGATTCTAGCTAGAATATAGCTTGTATCTAAAAAATGTATGTTTTTCATTTGTTATACAAATAATGATCATGATTAACCGCTCCATCCTGTACATCACATTCCACAGGATTTTTGCCTAAATTCCAGATTGACGATGATTTTTTGATCCGAGTAATTATCAGCTTTTCGTGGTCTGCAATAATTTCAAATTCTTGAGCTTCCCCTAATAGTTCTTTAGGGATAAATAAGCCTTGCTCAGTTGCTTTTAATCTCATGTTTAATTACCTACTTGATTTTGTAGATATATGAGAATTTTAGCGTGTTATTGGGTTTTTCGCACTTGGTCAGGGTGTAAATGGCGATTTCTACGGAATTTATTTTTTGAGATAAATTACTCTATTTCCCAGTCTTCTAATTGTAGTTGGGGAATGCGTGAAAATTCTTTAGTATTATGTGTAACTAAGATTAAATTATTCGCTAAAGCAATAGCAGCTATTTGTAAATCGTAAGCTCCAATAGGTGTTCCGTTAGCAGCAAGTTGGGCGCGAATCTCTCCGAAAATTCTAGCAGACTGGTCATCAAAAGGCAAAGACACAAATTGACTCAAAAATTCTTGCTGTAACCTCAGATTACGCTCTGGGTTAGCACTACGAATTGATCCGTAAAATAATTCACCCTTCACAACTGAACAAATAGCGACTTCTGAAAGTGGGATATTATCCAGCTTTTGTTTTAAATGAAAGTTTTTGCCCTTGAGATAAATAATACAGGCATTAGTGTCTAGCAGATAAATCATCAAAATAGCTCTCTTTCTGCTTGTTCTGGCTGTGGATGTCTGATAAATGTTTCATCTTGAATACAACCATAAAAATCACTCAATTTTGTTGTTGTTTTTGTTGGTGATGCTGATTCATAAACAAGAATAATATCTAATTCCGTTCCTTCTGTTGTTTCGGGTAATTGAATTTGTAAAAGTCCATTTTTACCAATTAGCGATCGCACTCTCATACTTTGCATAACTATTTACCTCTTTTGAATATCTGTTCTTTAAGTTCTTGTAACAACATAGATAGCTCCTATACTTGAATCGTTGTTTAATACAGCACTTCCCGGTGTTATGAGGTACAAAAACCCCACCCCCAACCCCCTCCCCGCAAGCGATGAGGGGGCTAAGATGTACCTCATAAGAGCGGAAACCGCTGTATATGTTGTCTGTTCAGTATATTATAAACGATCGCACTTTATCCATCCAACCTACAAGCGATTCCTACGGAGCGCTTCGCTATCGCACTTTATCAATCCAACCTACGAGCGATTCCTACGGAGCGCTTCGCTATCGCACTTTATCAATCTAACCTACAAGCAATCGCACTTTATCAATCCTACGAGTGATCGCTTCGATACGATGGCTAAGTTGAGTGGCGGATAACATCGGGCGCATCATCACCAAGATATCGCCGCCTTCCGCTCCAACGTGTTCTTATATCTTGCTTTCGTGATAAGCTCACAACCTCTCTACCGCTTTCAGCTTGTTGCTTTTGCAAATCAGCAAAGATAGCTTTCAAGTCATGATAGTCATGATTGAATGACCGAGAATACTGTTCACGAATTCTGTGGATCTCTTCCACAATCTCATCATGAAACATAATCAACCTCCTTTCACTTTTTACCTCCCAAGAGAGTTATCTTCTTAATCGTTGCAACAATTCCTGTATTGATAGCACAGGTATAGAAGAACTCAAAAAACCTTTAGCATCGCGTGTCAGAATAGCGTCTAATCCTTGCTCAACCGCACAAAAAATTTGCACGGCATCTTCAAAATCAGCCAAACCAGATTTGAACGCTGATTCTAAAACGGCTCGGTTAACGGGACAAATAACCATAACAGTCAAAGTTTCTGATACTGCTTGCCGTGCTTGCTCAATGCTGAGAGTATGTTTGCGAGAAATATAGAAAATATCTGTTAGCGTTGTTGCTGTCACATAGCCAATAACCTGACCACTATCAATCGCTTGAAACAGCAGTTCTGCGTCTTGGGAAAATGGCTCTCGTTGCAATAGAAAATCTAGGACAATATTGGTATCAACTAAAACTCTCACTAAAGATACTTCTCCGCTCGTCGCTCTTCTAACATTGCAGCTACTTGTTCATCAGTTGGTGCAGGTTGGTCTGTTTTCAATAAGCCCCGCATCCGTTGAATTGCACCAGAGCGGTCAACATCGAAAGTTGGCTGATTTTGCAATGACTCAATTATGGCACTGACTAACGCAAGGCGATCGCTTGATGGTAGTTTGAATATCTGCTCTTTAAGTTCTTGTAACAACATAGATAGCTCCTATGCTTAAATGGTTGTCTAATATATGTTGTCTATTCAGTATATTATAAACGATCTCGCTTTATATATTTAATTTGATCGATTCCTACGGAGCGCTTCGCTATCGCACTTTATCAGTCCAAACTACAAGCGATTCCTAGGTCGCGCTTCGCTATCGCACTTTATCAATCCAACCTACAAACGATTCCTAGGTCGCGCTTCGCTATCGCATTTTATCAATCTAACCTACGGGTAAACTAACAAGTCAAGGTTCTTGAGAAAGAGATAAGATCCGCTGATATAGCCGGGGACTGATGCGAAAACCAGCCCGGTTGATCAAAGCATCCATGACAGGTTGAACTTGAGGGATAAGACTTCTTTGTTTAGCAACAAGCAGAATACCCAGAATACCAATAATAGGTATCCCAAGCCGGAGAGCTTCTTGCCGTCCCAAGCGTTCATCAATGAGCAAATCATCGGCTTGTAGCTCAAGTGCCAAGGCTATAGCATTTGCTTCTCCAGCATCAAGTCCGCGTTCCTGTTGAAGCTGGTTAGCAAGTTGGGAGTTGTTAAGGAATTGGGTTTGAATCCAGTCCAGTTGGAGAATAGCTGAAATAGTAGGATTGCTGGCGGCTACCAATTCGCTGGCAACCACGTCAGGAATGATAACCTTATGGTAAATAGCTTCTAGCAACCCAAGATGATCAACAAGGGCAAGATTCGAGAGAGCAGAAGTATCACTGACAACAATCATAGCCAGCCTCGACTCCGCAGGTGTTGAACATCTTGCTCAAAGTCTTCCACATCGTAATGGACACAAATATTCCGATCTGCCAGCAGCTTTTGAAAGTTCATTATCTCTATTCCAGCAATTTTGCTGGCGCGGCTGAGGGAAATCCGCTGCTGCTGGAATAGGGCAATGGCTATTTCCTGAAGCCATTCACTCTGGTTAAAAGTTTCAGTTTTACTGAGGCTATCAGGTAGGTTCAGGGTAATTTGCATCAAGTTGTCCTCACACAGTCACTTCTAATTTTAATTGCGATTCCTGCGGAGCGCTTCGCTATCGCACTTTATCAATCCAACCTACAAGCGATTCCTAGGTCGCGCTTCGCTATCGCAATTTATCAATTCAACCTACAAGCGATTCCTAGGTCGCGCTTCGCTATCGCACTTTATCAATCTAAACTACAAGCGATCGCACTTTATCAATCCAAACTACGAGCGATCGCACTTTATCAATCTAACCTACGAGCGATCCAATACTGCTCGGTTAAGCCTCGAAAAGTCATTATATCGTAGGTTGGGTTGAGGAACGAAACCCAACGAAATCCTTGGTAATGTTGGGTTTCGCTGTCGCTCAACCCAACTTACATTTCGTTAACCGACAAGTATTGACGAGCGATCGCACTTCATCAATCCAACCTACAAGCGATCGCATTTTATCAATCCAACCTATGAGCGATCGCACTTTATCAATCCAACCTACGAGCGATCGCACTTGGTCAATCCAACCTACGAGCGATCGCACTTGGTGAATCCAACCTACAAGCGATCGCACTTGGTGAATCCAACCTACAAGCGATCGCTGATTACGCTTCCCCAACAGGCGAACTCGCACTAATGAATAATCAAACTATCTCTAGTCATTTCTAAAAAATCATAGGTCAAAAACAATTCGATTATTTGAGTAATATTTTGTAGAAAAAGTTGTTCAATTTGTTTGTTACTAATATTACCTGTGGTTATTAGTAGTAGTTTGTAAGGCTCTTGTTTGATTAAAAAAGAATCTAAAAAATCTTTATCTTTGGTAATAACAATTCTCTGTTCCAGGATTGATAGTTTGTTGATTTCCGAATCTGGAGTTGCATTTTTTAAAGGAAGATTTTTGGTATGTATAACATCACAACCTAAGTTCTCTAATAAATTGGCAATTCGCATTGGTAATTGAGCATCAATCAAGAATTTCATGAAACTAATTGGAGAATACTTTTAACTTGAGTAAGTCGAGTAGCAAAGCTGAGAACTGCTAAAATGTCTTCATATTCTAAATCATCATAATCTTCTAAAATATCATCAATATTCATGCCTGAACTCAAAAGTTCTAAGATCATTTCCACCGGATAGCGCAATCCACGAATACAGGGTTTACCATGACAAATATCATGGTTAATTGTTATTCTATTTAATAGAAGGTTATTCATGATATTAGATGTTATATTGGCACTAAATTAATTGTACTTGATTTTTCGAGTTCTATGACAATAGAAAAAAGCGAACTGAAAGTCACCGTTGCGCGACTCTTACAGAGCGCTTCGCTATCGCACTTCATCAACCAACCGACAAGCGATTCCTACGGAGCGCTTCGCTATCGCACTGAATTAATCCAACCTACGAGCGATCGCACTGAATTAATCCAACCTAC
>JBAXRM010000181.1:0-9088 GCA_037131225.1 Nostocales cyanobacterium ELA583
TTAAATTCTAAGGTCGTTGAGATCATATCACATCTGCTGTTACAAGTCAATGAATATCTCAGGTCTAAAGACACTGAGCTTTACGCTTACCGGGTAATCTTGTAACTCATTTCCCGGAGACCTTGACTGATAAATTGAGCGATTCCTAGTTCGTCTTCAATTAACAAAATTCGCATATTTGCTTAGTCTACATTTGATACAATATTTGACACGATAAATTATCTAATTTTATAGGATCTTGAACCAGTCTATTTTCTGATACAATCAAAAATCCGACTCCTTTAACATAGATTGATGTATGAGCAAGGGTACACTATTTGACAAAGTTTGGGAAATACACACCGTTGGTACATTACCATCGGGACTAACACAACTATTTATTGGACTACATCTTATTCATGAAGTTACCAGTCCCCAAGCCTTTGCTATGCTCAAAGAGCGGGATTTAAAAGTATTATTCCCAGAACGGACAATAGCCACAGTTGATCATATCGTCCCCACAGAAAACCAAGCCCGTCCCTTTGTGGATAGCATGGCCGAAGAAATGATTCAGGCATTAGAAAAGAGTTGTCAAGAAAATGACATAACTTTTTACAATATTGGTTCAGGAAATCAAGGGATAGTTCATGTAATTGCGCCCGAATTGGGACTCACCCAACCAGGAATGACCATTGCTTGTGGCGATAGCCATACATCAAGTCATGGTGCATTTGGAGCGATCGCCTTTGGTATAGGTACAAGCCAAGTTAGAGACGTACTCGCCTCGCAAACTCTATCATTATCAAAACTCAAAGTCCGCAAAATCGAAGTTAACGGTAACTTAAAACCCGGAGTTTACGCCAAAGACGTAATTTTACACATCATCCGTATATTAGGCGTAAAAGGTGGCGTAGGTTACGCTTACGAATTTGCCGGCACAACCTTTGCCCAGATGAATATGGAAGAACGGATGACCGTTTGTAACATGGCCATAGAAGGTGGTGCAAGATGCGGATATGTTAACCCTGACCAAATTACTTACGATTATCTGCAAAATAGAGACTTCGCTCCCAAAGGTGCAAACTGGGAAAAAGCCATTGCTTGGTGGGAATCTCTCAGTAGTCATGCTGATGCCGAATATGATGATGTGGTAGTATTTAATGCCGAAGATATTCCCCCTACAGTTACATGGGGAATTACACCAGGTCAAGGAATTGGCGTAGATGAAAAAGTCCCCACAGCCGCAGAACTCCTAGAAGAAGACCGCTTTATTGCCGAAGAAGCATATCGCTACATGGACTTATATCCCGGTCAACCCATTCAAGGCACAAAAATTGACGTTTGCTTTATCGGTAGCTGCACCAACGGACGGATTAGCGACCTGAGAGAAGCCGCCAAAATCGCCCAAGGTCGCCAAGTAGCCCAGGGAGTGAAAGCCTTTGTAGTTCCCGGTTCAGAAAGAGTCAAAAAAGAAGCAGAAGCCGAAGGACTAGATAAAATCTTCCAAGCAGCCGGCTTTGAATGGAGAGAACCAGGATGTTCCATGTGTTTAGCCATGAACCCCGACAAACTCCAAGGCAGACAAATCAGCGCCTCCTCCTCCAACCGTAACTTCAAAGGTAGACAAGGATCATCCTCCGGTCGCACCCTGCTTATGAGTCCTGCCATGGTAGCCACAGCAGCCATCAAAGGCGAAATCGCTGACGTGCGCGAACTACTCTAACCCCACCCCCTTCGGATTCACCAGTCGCCTACGGTGGGAAACCCGCCTACAGCGCTGGTTCACCGCAAGCGAGGGGGGAGTAAAAAACTCTCTTCTTCTCTTCTTCCTTCGTGTCCTTCGTCCCTTCGTGGTTCATTTCCTCTTAAAACTATGGTAAGTGAAGTCAAACAAATATCCAGTAACGCCGTTCCCCTCATTGGTAACGACATAGACACCGACCGGATTATACCCGCCCGCTACTTAAAAGCCATCACCTTTGACGACTTAGGAGAAGGCTTGTTTATTGACGATAGAAAAGCCTTAAACGGTGAACACCCATTTGACCAACCCCATTATCAAGGCGCGAAAATACTCATAGCTAACCGCAACTTTGGCTGTGGTTCATCACGAGAACACGCACCCCAAGCCCTGGCAAAATGGGGAATTAGCGCCCTAATTGGTGAAAGCTTCGCGGAAATCTTCTTTGGTAACTGCGTTGCCATGGGGATTCCATGCGTCACGGCTGAATCAGAAGTAGTTAAACAGTTGCAAGAATTAGTTACTGCCAATCCTCAAGCATCCTTAACCATAGATTTGGAAAAATTGCAAGTGCAAATTGGTGATTTTACCGCTTCAGTTGTCATGATTGAAGGGACAAGAAGCGCCTTTATTGCAGGAACTTGGGACGCTTGCGGACAATTAGTAGCGAATGCCCAACAGGTAAAAGCCACAGCAGCAAAATTACCTTATATTGCTTGGGGGAATTTAGCCGCAAGTTAGAAGATTGGAAATATATGTAAGGTGGGCATTGCCCACCCGACAATTATGGAACTAATTATTAATTAAGACAATGAATTATTGGTTAATGAAGTCAGAACCAGGGGTTTATGGTATTAAAGATTTACAACAACAAGGTGAGACAATTTGGGACGGTGTGCGTAATTATCAAGCCCGTAATTTCTTGAGACAAATGCAAATAGGAGATTTAGCATTTTTTTATCACTCTAATGCTGAACCTCCAGGAATTTTTGGCTTAATGAAGATAGTTGAAACAGGTATAGCTGATCCTACACAATTTGATGTAAATAGTAAATATTATGATCCTAAATCAACTCCTGAATCTCCCCGTTGGCAAACTGTAAAACTGGAATTTGTGGAAGTTTTTAATAATCATCTTTCACTATCAACACTCAAACAAAAGTTTAATGGTGATGAATTATTAGTTGTGAAAAAAGGTAATCGTTTATCAGTAACTCCTGTAATAGAATCAGTCGGAAGTAGGATTTTAGAAATGGCAAATAGATACGTAGGTGGGTAATGCCCACCAAAACCCATTTATGCTAAATTTTTAGTAGGTATAATAAAAATATTCTCTATCAAATTGTAGGGAGTGCAGTTTATGACAGAAAAAGGTGATGATAATTCCTGGAAAAAAAGGGTTGCTGGGGTTTTTAATCAAGCGAAAGGTAAATTAACCCAACTTTTACCAGTAGAACAAGTAACACAAACTGTCGGAGAATGGTTTAATGTTAGTGATACTCAAGTTGCGGAAATTTTGGAAACTATTCGCACACAGTTACCAACAACAGAAGCTTTATTATTAGGAAAGCCCCAAGCGGGTAAAAGTTCTATTGTTAGGGGTTTAACTGGGGTATCTGCGGAAATTATCGGACAGGGTTTTCGTCCCCATACCCAACACACCGAACGTTACGCATATCCTGCTAATGATTTACCTTTGCTGATTTTTACAGATACGGTAGGTTTAGGAGATATTAGTCAAGATACTGAAGTTATTATTCAAGAATTAATCGGCGATTTACAACAGGAAACAAATAAAGCTAGAGTTCTGATTATTACTGTCAAAATTAATGATTTTGCAACTGATACTTTGCGGCAAATTGCTCAAAAATTACGGCAGCAATATCTAAATATTCCCTGTTTATTGGTAGTAACTTGTTTACATGAAATTTATCCACCAGACATTGCCAACCATCCTAATTATCCTCCAGATTTTACAGAATTAAATCGGGCATTTATCGCTATCAAAGAAAATTTTACAGGGTTATATAATAGCGCAGTTTTGATTGATTTTACTTTAGAAGAAGATGGTTATAATCCAGTATTCTATGGTTTAGAAGCACTGCGAGATAATTTAGCTGAACTTCTCCCAGAAGCGGAATCAAAGGCAATTTATCAATTATTAAATCAACAAGCTGGAGCAAAATTAGGTAATATTTATCGAGACGCTGGCAGACGTTATATTTTACCATTTTCGATTATAGCTGCAACTCTGTCCGCTGTGCCTTTACCTTTTGCCACTATGCCTGTTTTAACTGCCTTGCAGGTATCAATGGTGGGATTGTTAGGAAAATTATATGGGCAGACTATCACACCGTCTCAAGCTGGGGGTATTGTCAGTGCCATTGCAGGTGGTTTTGTTGCCCAAGCCGTAGCACGGGAATTAATTAAATTTATCCCTGGTTTTGGTAGTGTGATTGCAGCATCTTGGGCAGGGGCTTATACTTGGGCTTTAGGTGAGGCTGCTTGTGTGTATTTCGGTGATTTAATGGGTGGAAAAAAACCTGATCCTCAGAAAATTCAAGCGGTGATGCAAGAGGCTTTTAGTGGGGCAAAAGAACGGTTTAAGAATGAGGAGGTTTCGCGCAAAGACGCTAAGTAGCAAAGGCACTAAGGAATTACTAACTTATCTTGTTTTGATTAGTTTGTAAAATTAAGCTATTTTTGGTACATAGAATAAATAACCCTATAAATAATTGTCCTTTATCCCATACGCGACATCAAGCTTAGTGAGTGCTAAACGTCTGCCAGAAACTACTGCTCATGTGAGAGTTACCCGCCAATCTTGGCAACAAGGCTTTCTTGAAGGTGAAGTTAGTGCCGGTAATTTCCATTGGCATTTCCAGTGGCATTTCCGTCGGGGAGAACTTTCTGTGAAGCCTTCCCAAGGTCGTGCTTTAATCAAAGAACCTCTAGGACGCTTTTTAGAACAACAGGATTATCAGTTAGAACCTGGGGGGGATTATGCTTTTACGATTCGGGCTGAACTTTAAATTAGTTGTCACTCGATTTTGGATTTTGGATTTACGATTTTAGATTAAATCCTTCTTGAAAGAAGAGGCTTGAAATCCTTTATTTTAGATTTTTTGATTTGTATTTTAATCTAAAATCTAAAATCTAAAATTGTTCGGTCAGTTAGTCGGTTGAGATAGCGTTCAATCAGGAGAACGGCAACAATATCATCTATTGGCCGTGGCGGTTGACGTAAACCCTTGGGTAATAGTTTAGTGATACCTTGGGGTGGATACATCTGCCAATAGCGATCGCGGGCTTCTAAAGTAGAATAACGTTCATCAACCAAAATGATATTGGTGGGTTTACTTAATTCCTGATTAAGTTGTTGTTTCCATTTTTTAGCCGTTGTTTGATCCCCCATCACTATTAAGGATACGGGGAATCTTTGCAGTTGTACTTCAATATTAGCGATCGCCTCATTTGCCAATACAACTTGATGATAGAACAGTTGCCGATCCAATCCCATCACAGCAACACCGCATTTATCACGACCAGGATCAAATCCTAAAATTACAGGTTGTGTATTAGTCATTAGTCAGTTGTCAGTTGTTTTTTTTAATTTTGAATTGATTTTATGTACTAAAAAGAATTTGTCCATTCAAGATGGCTACTAACTTGACTCTCAATGGACCCACCGTATAAGTATTATCTGCGGCTACAGCTTTAATTTCTACTTCTTGCTCTGTCTGCTGTAATTGACTCACAAAGCGCAAAAAAGTGCCATCTATTTGGACACTTTCGATAATTCCAGCATTGCGGGCGCGAAATTGAGAAGCGGAAATTAGTAAGTCTAAGCGTTGACGCATTTGTTCAGATGTCATATTTTTTAAATCTGCTGTAGTCGTAGCTAGTACCTCACCTGATGAAAATACCAGTTGATTGCGGGTTGCATCTGCAAAAAATTCTATTTGCTTTTCGCCTCTGACATAATTCCCGGCGGAGAAAATTCGGACTACATATTCTCGACCATCTTTAATTTGTGCTATTAGTTGTTCAACTTTATCCTTGGTAACACGCAGTATTTCTTTATTTACTGGTGTACCACCAGGTTCAGTTAACTGGCTATTGGCATTGCGGTTAGCTTCCTGGAGAATTTGGATAATTGCCTGATGTGCCGCTACAGGCTTATCCACAGTAATTAACCCTGCTGCTATCACTTGACCCTTTACTAATGCTAGTTTACCTAACCGGAGGTCACGGTAGGACTGATAATATTTTTCTAGTCTGGCTACTTCTTGTTCTAAAAATTGTTGTTGTTTCTCTAATTCTTTCAAGCGAGATTCTCTAGTAATAATCACTTCCTCTCGCTGTTTAATTTCTAGATTACGATTTTGAATAAGTTTATCTAATTTGGCAATTTTGCGATCGCGTTTTTCAATTACCGTCTTCGCTTCATCAATGGCTTGTTTAGCTTCAGCATACAATTTCTGCCGTTCCGTCTTTAACTCTGCCACCGCCGCTTGCAATGTCAGACGCTGATTGTAAAGAGTTTGTAATTCATTTCTAGCTTGTTGATACTGAATGACAATTCCACCTAAACGACTTTGAGTTTCATTAAGTCGCGCTTGGGTTTTGGCTTGCTGATTCAGAGTACGATTGAGTTGAGCTTGTGTAGCTTTCTGTTTAGTATTCGCCGTCTGTAATGATTTATTAATTTTCTGTAATTCTTCTTGTGCCTGACTTTTTTCTTCTCTGGTTTTATTTAACTCACTTTCTACCTGACTTTTCTGGGTTTCTGCGGTTTTTAGTTGTTCCCGCTTGTTCGTTAAATCTCTTTGAATATCCTCTAACTCAAATACGCCCTTTCGCAATCCGCCATCAGCAGCAAAAAGAATTGCTAAAGTTGATGCAGAAATCAGACCACCTGTAAAAATAGTGACAATTACAGCAGTTTTTTTCGGACGCAAATTGAAGAGTGAGAGACGTGCCTTGCCAACTCGTGTGCCGATGCGATCGCCCACGGTGGCAATTACGCCTCCCAAAATGAGAATTGCTGCAATCAGAATGTACCCGGTGGTCATTTTTAGCTATCGCAATCCTTCCAAATACAGCCTACCGCGCTCAACCATTGTAATAGGGTAAATGGAGTTGGGCAAAAGTATAAATTATCCAATTTTGAAATTTTCCTCCAAATTATCGGCTTAATTTCCGTAAATAGAACCAGCACTAACTCCATTACCTAGAAATTTAAAAGAAGCATAGAGTAGGAGCAGGGTTTACCCGCTCGTTCATGAGTATACTGCCAGAAAAGTCTGTCATTCTAACTCCTGTACGGGCGAACGGCCGTTCGCCCCTACTTCTTCTTCTAAGTAAATTGCTTGCTTAAAGCCACAGGTTTATGCACAGTAATCTTCTTTTTATGGATAGAAATCATTTTCTTCTCGCGGAGATCTCCCAGCAGTCTGGTAACAGTAACGCGAGTCGAGCCAATTGCTTCAGCGATCGCCTGATGGGATAACTTTAGATCAATGGTAATGCCATCAGCGCAAGGAACGCCGAAATCTCGACAAAGAATTAACAAGAAACTGATTAACCTTGAACCCATATCGCGGTGAGCAAGAGTTTCAATCATCATCTCTGTCTGCAGAATCCGCGAAGAAAGACCTCGCAGCATTAACATTGATAATTCTGGATTTTCCTTCAGTGCCTGTTCAACTTGTTCAATTGGCGCTGAAAGCAATTCTACAGTAGTAAATGCCACTGCATGATAGAATCGATCAGACTTATTACCTGTCAGCAACGACAGAACACCAAAAACGCTATTTTCCCGGAGCAGAGCTACCGTTATTTCTTCCCCTGCCTCATACACCCTCGACAGTTTTACAGCACCTTTAAGAAGAAAATAAACTCGTTCAGCAGGATCTCCCGGAAAAAAGATCGTCTTATTGCGTTCAAACGTTTCCACAACCGGAGGAAATGCCCCCGTTGCCATTTGGCGAAAAACATTTGCTAGGGCTTTATCTTGTGTCACTATCATTTCTCCCTTCCCCTACCCAATGCCAGAAAAACAAAAACCGATTACCTAAGAATACACCTGAAAAATTAATAAATCACCATTAATCTTTCTGTTTTTTCCTATACTCAAAGGCGGAATTCCTAACCTTTCGTTTATTATGATACATAATTGTTGATCCGTTTAGCTATTAATTATTGATAAGTAGTTTCACCAATTATACTCTAAAAGTTTTGCCTCTAATAAATTATCAATTTCTTGAGAATTTTTACGAACATGGGCATGGTTTTTTTAGGCTTACTGCCTACCTCTGGAGCATTTTGGAAAATCCCTAGCCCGATACAGTCAAACTAGTGCCAGATTCTAGTATGCTCCTAATGATGAATTAAATTAGCAATTTCTATGCTCAATCTATCTGGAAAAAATGCCCTAGTTACAGGTATTGCCAATAACCGTTCTATTGCTTGGGGAATTGCCCAACAACTGCATAAAGCCGGGGCTAATTTGGGCATTACCTACTTGCCAGATGACAAGGGTAAAATGGAAAAAAAAGTTTCTGAATTGGTAGAACCGCTCAGTCCTAGTCTGTTTTTGCCCTGCAATGTCGAAAATGATGAGCAAATTCAATCTACTTTTGAAACCATCCGGCAAGAATGGGGGAAAATAGATATTTTAGTTCATTGTTTGGCCTTTGCTAAAAAAGAAGATTTGACTGGAGGTTTTAGTCAAACTTCTCGTTCTGGTTTCAATACAGCTTTGGAAGTTAGCACTTATTCACTTGTACAATTAAGCGGAGCAGCCAAACCTTTGATGACTGAAGGTGGAAGTATTATTACTCTTACATATTTGGGAGCAGTTCGGGCAATTCCTAACTACAATGTTATGGGTGTGGCTAAAGCCGGCTTAGAAGCCAGTGTTCGTTACTTAGCGGCAGAACTCGGTCCTGAAAATATTCGCGTTAACGGCATTTCCGCTGGTCCCATCCGCACTTTAGCATCTTCAGCAGTGGGTGGTATTTTAGACATGATTCATCATGTAGAGCAAGTAGCCCCCCTCCGTCGCACCGTTACTCAACTAGAAGTAGGTAATACTGCGGCGTTTTTATGTAGTGATTTAGCAAGCGGTATTACCGGACAAATCCTGTATGTAGATGCAGGATATGAAATTATGGGAATGTAATACAGGAGTCACCGAGTCAGGAGTCACCGAGTCAGGAGAAAGAAAATTATCAATGACAACTGACAAATCCGCCCGGAACTTAAGTTCCGGTCTAAAAGCTAAAGTG
Organism: Nostocales cyanobacterium ELA583; assembly: GCA_037131225.1. GTDB lineage: Bacteria > Cyanobacteriota > Cyanobacteriia > Cyanobacteriales > Nostocaceae > Dolichospermum. The sequence continues at coordinate 9,013 of JBAXRM010000181.1, forward strand.
CGTTAAAACGCACTTTGGATGTTAGAACCCACATTCAGCATGAGTAAATATACTCAAAATATTTTTCCCAGCAGGT
>JBAXRM010000182.1:0-8987 GCA_037131225.1 Nostocales cyanobacterium ELA583
TTGCCAAATTATTAAGTCTTTAAAGTCATTAATATCTGACATTCTTCCTGTTCCCAGTTAAGAGTTCCTTGTTCCCTCCAGTTTAGCATACTAAGTCCGGTAGAGCCAATTGAGTTAGCACAACAAGCACGAGAATTAGCAGCCTTAAAAGTGATAAATGCTAAAGAAAGAATGAGATTAAGTAGTAATATTTCAATGACGGATATTATTAACTTTGAAAAAAGTTTAGTTGATGCTCAAAATCAAGAACTTAATGCTATCATTAATCATCTTAATAGTATCACTCAACTAGAACAGTTTTTGGGAATCACTCTGAGTAAATGGGTTAAATAATTCGATTATATTGAAAATGGCAATTTATGTATTCAAAATTAAGTAAAGTATCAATTCCTGTACATCCTTTAATCCTGTAAATCCTGATTCAGACAAATTCCATGTTTCTTTCCATACTCAGCGAGTATTATCACCCTTCATGATTGGAAATCTTCTTTAATGTCAGCCGATTTTCCCCCAGAAACACATAAACTAACGATTGGGTTATTAGTAAACTGTAAAGGTTAAACCCTGACGAAATCATCAAAATCAAGGACAAACCACGAATGGCTAAATTTCTAGATGCTGCTATTGAAGCAATTGTCGCCCGCGAAATCCTCGACTCACGGGGAAAACCCACAGTTGAAGCTGAAGTACATTTAGCTAACGGCGTAGTCGGACTAGCGCAAGTTCCCAGCGGGGCTTCCACAGGGACATTTGAGGCTCATGAATTGCGTGATGGTGATAAAAGCCGTTACGGTGGCAAAGGCGTACTCAAGGCGGTACAGAACATCAATGAGGTACTCGCTCCCAAATTACTAGGTTTGGATGCTCTCAACCAAGAAGCACTCGACAGATTGATGATTTCCCTTGATGGTTCACCCAATAAAGCGAATTTGGGTGCAAATGCAATTTTGGGTATTTCCTTGGCTGCGGCAAAGGCTGGTGCTGAGTCTTTAGATATTCCCCTCTATCGCTATTTGGGTGGTCCTTTGGCAAATTTATTGCCAGTCCCCTTAATGAATGTAATTAACGGTGGAGCGCACGCGTCTAATAACGTTGATTTTCAAGAGTTCATGATTGTTCCTATTGGCGCTCCTTCATTTAAAGAAGCTTTGCGTTGGGGTGCAGAAGTGTTTGCAACTCTCAGCAAAGTCTTAGATGATAAAGGTTTGTTGACAGGTGTGGGTGATGAAGGTGGTTTTGCACCTAATCTAGAATCTAACCAAGTGGCTTTAGATTTACTGGTAGATGCGATTAAACAAGCTGGTTACAAACCTGGTGAAGAAGTAGCTTTGGCTTTGGATGTGGCTGCTAGTGAATTTTACAAAAATGACCAATATGTCTATGATGGTAAACCTCATGCACCCAGCGAATTTATTGATTATTTAGGACAATTGGTAGAGCAATATCCCATTGTTTCCATTGAAGATGGTTTACATGAGGAAGATTGGCAAAGTTGGCAATTACTAACTCAAAAGATAGGCTCAAAAGTCCAATTGGTGGGTGATGACTTGTTTGTAACTAACGCCACCCGCTTACAAAAAGGCATTGAACAAAAAGCCGCTAATTCAATTTTGATTAAGTTGAATCAAATCGGTTCTCTGACTGAAACTTTGGAAACCATTGATTTAGCAACTCGCAACGGTTTCCGTTCAGTAATTAGCCATCGTTCCGGTGAAACTGAAGATACAACTATTGCTGATTTAGCTGTAGCTACTCGCGCCGGTCAAATTAAAACCGGTTCTCTGTGTCGTAGTGAACGAGTAGCTAAATACAATCGCCTCCTCCGCATTGAGCATGAATTAGGCGATCGCGCCATCTATGCTGGTACTGTTGGTTTAGGACCAAAATAGGGAATTGGTAATTGGTGATTGGTAATTACCCATTACCCATTACCCATTACCAAATTAAGGATAAAACCCAACTTTAGGTAGTCCCAAAGTTTCATCCCAGCCTAGCATCAGATTCATACATTGAATTGCTTGTCCGGCTTGACCTTTAATCAGGTTGTCAATGGCTGACATGACAATAACGCGCCCTGTGCGGGGGTCAACTTCTATGCCGATATAACAATTATTACTTCCGCACGCCCATTTTGTTTGAGGGTAAGTACCACTATTGCAGATTTTCACCCAAGGAGAATTGCGATAAAAGGCACTATAGATGGTAATGAGATCATCACGAACTAAACCAGGATCGCGCATAGAGGCGTACACAGTGGCTAAAATCCCCCGCACCATAGGGATCAAATGGGGTGTAAATTGGATAGTGACTTCATGACCTGCCAATTCGCTACAAATCTGCTCAATTTCTGGTGTGTGGCGGTGGCTACCGACGTTATAAGCGCCCAGAGAGTTATCAGCTTCGGCTAATAACAGGTTTACCTTGGCTTGTCTTCCACCTCCAGATGTGCCAGATTTAGCATCAATAATGGCTGTTTCGGGAACAATTAAACCTTGTTTTAAAAGTGGGGAAAGTGCGAGTAAACTGGCTGTAGGATAGCAACCGGGACAACCAACTAGATTGGCTTCGGCAATGCGATCGCGGTACAATTCTGGTAAACCATAAACTGCTGTAGCTGCTAGAGTGCGATCGCTTCTTTCTGTACCATACCAAGTTGTATAAGTTTTCAAATCACTGAAGCGATAATCAGCACTCAGATCCAGTACCTTACAACCTTTTTCTATAAGTTGGGGAGCAATTTTGCAAGCTAGTCCATTCGGTAAAGATAAAAATACCACTTCACAACGACTAGCAATAATGTCCGGTTCTACGGCTTCAATGGGCAAATTTACTATATTACCGAAATGTGGGTAAAGGTCAGCAAAGGATTTACCCGCGCTGCTTTCACCACCTAAATAAACGATTTCTACTTCAGGATGATCCATCAGCAATCGCACTAGTTGGACTCCACCATACCCTGACGCGCCAACAATTCCAACTGGTACGCGTCTTAAATTTCCCATGTTATTAAATCCTTATCCACTTTTAGTTATCTATTATCAATCATCAGTAGTCAAGCTACTACTTAATTACTGATGACTTCTTATTGAACTTTCGCTGCATTCTATAGCAAAGAGTATCTTATAGCGTATATATAATCAAAAATATCCTTAAAGAAGGATACATAGAATAGATATACACTAATTGCTACTAGTAGGGTGCAACTAAATATTTAGAACAGAGGTTGTAGCTTTTGTTTCCAATCCTCAATAAGTTAGGATTTACCCTTAGGAGTTGAGGAATATAATTGGCTATTCAATACCTTAGCCAAATTGAAAAAAGCCTGGTTGGGTTGTAGAACGTGAACGTTCGCGAAGCAATGGCACAAAACCCAACAAATGCGTTGGACAAAAAATGGCAAAGGTATTGCTACTACACAGTCTTTCAGGGATTTATACTGGGAATGTAGTTCTTAGAGAATGTCTGAAAGTCCTGGTGGTAAGATTCCTGGATTTATTGAATGAAATATAGGGTTGATTGATTGATACAAAATTGACTACTAGTGTTATTACGGTAACAGCTATTTAATCTCGCTATTTTATACTTTAATTATTCATTTGTACGCGCTTGTTACTCTTCTTATTGTCTCATCATTTGGGAATAAGAATAAATACTTACGGGAGATAAATCACTTGTATTACCCAGTATTTATTGTATTAATTAAAGCTAATTATCCAAGATATTTACCAGTATTTACTTATTGAATTTGTAGACAAAAAACTATGTATTTAGCCAGAGAAACAAAAGATTTTTTATAGCCTAACCTTTAGATAGATTGTATTTGCACGGACGATATCTGCTGATAATTTAATTATTGAACGGATAATTTTATTGGAAAACCAGATAGATTGATAAGTTTTTTGATACTTAAAGATTGTCCACTAATGAAGATAAATGTTAAGCAGTAACTGTTGAATTACAAAATTATTCAAAATTAAGTTTTCCAAAGAAAATATAAAAATCTTTTAAAAAAACGTTACATAGCCAAAATCCTGAATTGATCACGGTTTCCAAGCTCAAACCTAACTATAAATTTGGTAATGGATTGCAAACTTACGCTAAAACCCTGATCCCCAAGCCTAAAAATTCGTGCTAATGTATTCGAGTTACAAAACGCAAAGTGAAAGCGGAACGAGTTCGAGTTTCCAGCGAGAGCCACTATTTACAAAGTGAACCCCCCGCTAATCAGAAAACTAAAGTTCTTTCTATAGTCGCTTTAAAATCGGACGCATGAATCAAAGACATTTGTGGACTACAGTTGCCGTGTTTCTAGCTGTTTTGAGTTTACCCTCAGTTGGTCGAACTCAAACCAGTGAGGGAAGTTCCCCAACTAGCCAATCATCATCTATGGGTGATGCTGTCAAAGTAGGAGAATACCAATCCCCAACAGAAAAACCCACCTCAGATCCTGTGATGACGAGAATTTATCCTCACAGTGTTCGTGGTTTACAAGCAGCAACTCTTTATGTTCGGGACATTCCTATTCTTACCTTTCTGAGTTCTACCCCAGTTACTAACAACGACAGCAAAGTTGGAGTAATTGGCAATGATGAGAATGTCAACTCTGACCTTCTTGTTGCTACTAACTCAGCCAAGGTTGCCAGTTTTAGCAATACTGGTAATACAATCAATTTTAAAAAACAAGTTAGCTCCATTGACAATGACCCAGTTCAAAAAGCTAGTGTGATAGCTGCTAGAATTAATGAACTCATTAAAAACAATGTAGACGCAAGCAAGATTACCGTCAGTTGGAAAACAGAGAATAATTCTGTAGTTGACAATAAAGCTGACAAGAAAGGCTTCTTCAGTCAACAACCGTCAGGCGATTCCTATGGAGCGCTTCGCTATCGCTACACCATTGAAATTGACGGTCAAGAACTGGTAGAAGTCAATCAAAAGACAAGACTGGCAGATAGCACCCAAAATCTTGCCCAAGATGCCTTACAAGCAACTAATAGATTGCGGAGACTCATAGGTAACGCATCTCCCATTCAGGAAATTACTAACTTACCGACTGGTAAATCAGTCTCTACCACAAATCCACCCCAAAAGATTGCCTTCGGTAATGTCAATCTCACCTTTAAAGGTATGGCTTCCTGGTATGGTTATGATGGCTCTGGTAGTAAAACAGCCAGTGGTGAAAGATATCACCCCGAAGGATTGACTGCTGCTCATCGCAGTTTACCGTTAGGAACAAAAATCCGTGTAACTAACACCCGTAATGGTCTATCTGTGATCGTGCGAGTAAATGATAGAGGTCCATATATCCGGGGTCGAATTATTGACCTTTCCGCCGGTGCTGCGCGGGTATTAGGGATGATCAGCAGTGGCGTTGCTCCAGTCAGCTTTGAGGTGTTAGCAAAATAAACTCCTATTCAGTTCTCTTTTCGTTCTTCACTATTTAAAGACCCCTGGTTCATCTATCTTATCTTCCCATTATGGCTTGCACCACGCCGTGCTATCAGATATACACTAACGGGGGAGAGGATAGAAACGAATTAGGGGTATTTTGTGCGTATACTGACAACAGTTGCAGCCCTACGCTGCTATTTAAATCGCTGCCGCTGGCAAAATCATCTGAGATCATTAGATGATCTGGGAGTTGATGAGCAAACTAGTTGGTATCCCACAGAAGTTGGTTTAGTACCAACGATGGGAGGTTTGCATCAAGGTCATTTAAGCTTAATTAAAAGGGCTAGACAAGAAAATTCAACGGTGATTGTCTCTATTTTTGTCAATCCCTTGCAGTTTGGACCTAATGAAGACTATCAACGCTATCCCCGCACATGGGAACAAGACCAAAAATTTTGTGAACAAGCGGGAGTAGATGGGATTTTTGCCCCGATTCCGGAAGAAATTGGTGTACCTGAGAAGAATATAAAAGAAACTCAGGTGACACAAGTGATCCCTCCATCTGATATGATATTTGGCTTGTGTGGTAATTATCGGCCGGGTCATTTTCAAGGTGTGGCAACCATTGTCACTAAGCTTTTTAATTTGGTACAACCTGACCGAGCTTACTTTGGACAAAAAGATGGTCAACAACTGGCGATTATTAAACGGTTAGTAACTGATTTAAATTTGTCGGTGGAGATTATTAGTTGTCCTACAGCGCGGGAAGTGTCGGGCTTGGCTTTAAGTTCTCGTAATCAATATTTGACTGCTACAGAAAAAGAGCAAGCAGCGGTGTTATTTAAAGGTTTACGGCAAGCTGAAGCGGCGTTTCGGGCTGGCGTTCGTAACAGTAGTGAACTAATAACATTAGCGCGGCAAGAAATCGCAAAAATTAGGACTATCAGCTTGGAATATATTGAATTAGTTGAACCAAATACGTTGATGTTATTAGAAAAAGTTGAGGATGAGGGAATGTTGGCGATCGCTGCTCGTCTTGGTTCTACACGGTTAATTGACAATACGATTTTACGCGATGTCAACGACGGGCTACGTCAACCTATCATCGCTATTGATGGCCCTGCTGGGGCTGGTAAATCTACAGTCGCTCGTCAAGTAGCACATCAGTTAGGTTTGGTATATCTAGATACAGGAGCTATGTACCGGGCGATTACTTGGCTGGTGCTGGAACAGGGGATTGCCATTGATGATGATTGTGCTGTTGCTGAATTAGCAACTCGGTGTCAAATTGAATTGACTCCTAGCCAAAGTTTGCAATCTCCCGTCAAAGTCCAGATTAATCATATAGATGTAACTGAAAAAATTCGTACAGTTGAGGTAACTTCTCAAGTATCTGCGATCGCTGCCCAAAGAGCAGTTCGGCAAGCATTAGTCAAACAGCAGCAAAGCTGGGGACAACGTGGGGGTTTAGTGGCTGAAGGTCGAGACATTGGGACTCATGTTTTCCCAGATGCGGAAATTAAAATTTTCTTGACCGCTTCTGTGGGTGAACGGGCGCGTCGTCGTCAGCAAGACTTTCAAAACCAAAATCAACCCCCAGTAAGTTTAGAACAGCTAGAACGGGATATTGCGGAACGAGACTTGAAAGATAGCACTCGTAAGGTTTCTCCCTTACAAAAAGCGACTGATGCGATTGAACTCCAAACTGATGGTTTAACTGCTTCTGAGGTTGCGGCACAAATTATTAGCTACTACAATCAGCGTCTATCGCATTGGTAGCAACGATAAGTATGTGGGTTTTGGTGGGCAATGCCCACCCTACTTTTGAGTAGTTCAAATTTTTGGTTGTTAATTTAATATCCTAAAGTATTTACAGATTAATTCATCTAGCTTGAGGTAGATATTAGCCCCAGTTGATGATTATATATTTTAGAGTAGTAGCTGATTAAACTCCCTTTTTTGCTGTTATTTGCTTTATTGACAAATTACTGTAAAATGACGATGTTAAGTTTTATGTCCCCATATTAAGGATATAAAAGAACATCATACAACAATACCTTAGCCATTTTTTGTAGGTTGGGTTAAGCGATAGCGCAACCCAACGTATTTGTTGGGTTTTGTGCCATTGCTTCGCGAACGTTCACGTTCTACAACCCAACCTACGAATCCAGGCTTTTTTCAATTTGGCTAAGGTATTGATACAAGGCGTTGCTGAAACCAGGTATGAATTTAAATGTAGAGACGTTCCATGGAACGTCTCTACAAGGGTTTGGATATCATCAAAAATTATTTTCATACATCAAATTAGCAACGCCTGATACAACATCTGTAATTTCCTAAGCTTCCTTCATAGCTTTCAATTAGAAAACAGTCAAGAGAGGATTTCATAAAATGGCATTTACACAACCCCCCTTACCTTTTGCAACGGACGCTTTAGAGTCTTATGGCATGAAAGCTGAAACCTTTGAGTATCATTATGGTAAGCATCATGCAGCTTATGTAACCAACCTCAACAACTTGACGAAGGATACAGAATTAGCTAATAAGTCTTTGGAAGAAGTGATCCAAATTGCTTTTAAAGACTCTGCTAAAGCTGGAATCTTCAACAATGCGGCTCAAGTTTGGAATCATTCCTTCTTCTGGAATTGCTTGAAACCAGCAGGTGGCGGCGCACCTACAGGCGCATTAGCTGCTAAGATTGAAAAGGATTTTGGTAGCTTCGACAAATTCAAAGAAGAATTTTCTGCTGCTGCTGCAACTCAATTCGGTAGTGGTTGGGCTTGGTTGGTTGATGATGGTGGTACACTCAAAGTTATGAAAACCCCCAATGCGGAAAATCCTCTAGCACATGGTAAAAAAGCATTACTTACCATTGACGTTTGGGAACACGCTTACTACATTGATTTCAAAAATGCTCGTCCCGGATTCATCAAAAATTTCTTGGATAATTTGGTGAATTGGGATTTTGTCGCTGCAAATTTTGCTGCTTAGACTTTAATGGGAGAAGAGGTAATTGATAATTGTTAATTACCTCCTCCCAAACACTCAAACTCATGCTATTTAATTTTTTTAAAAGTTCTCAATCTTCCATTGCAAATATTAAATTTAAGTCTAGTTGGTGCGTAGCTTATGGAAAACTCGATAATTTAACAGCAGAGTTAACGCTTTTTCGCAGCATTACACAATCTACCGCTAAAGGTCGAGGAAAATCGGGGTCTTGCAATGCTTCCCAATGCAGTCCTTGAAATTCCGGCGTTTTACTAACTATTTCTATTTGTACTTGACTGAGATTATTTTTCAGTTGTTGATATTTTCTGTATGCTTTCTTATCCTGAAAAACCTGATCAAACAGCTTTTCACCGTAGGTTTTAACGCTGTTTTTTGACCTTTCGGCTTTGACTGTATCTACAATAGGATAAACCAGCTACTCTTCAAAATACCATTCTAATTCCCGTTCTTCCTGGGGAGTGAAGGGGTCAGTGATAATAATGTTATATTCACCATCACCAAAACTGAGACTGGCTGCAAATCCTGTTGCTATTTGCCAGCAATTCTCATTTTGAAAAAAATAAAGTATTAGCCCCAATTTTGGAATT
>JBAXRM010000183.1:0-8949 GCA_037131225.1 Nostocales cyanobacterium ELA583
CTTCTTGTCGTCCTTCTTGTCGTCCTTCTTGTCGTCCTTCTTGTCGTCCTTCTTGTCGTCCTTCTTGAAGTCCTTGTTTCTTCAGTTCTTCCAATTGTTGCTGATATATTTCCGATAATTTCATAATTAACTCCTGATCATCCCTATCAATATTTTGTTCTTGACGCTGACGAGCCGATAACACAGCAATTAGGTTCTGTACTAATTGTATAATATCCCCAAGGAACTGACTATTATTCGCTAGTGCTTCTAATTCTTCTACTGCTTGTCTTTGTACTTTTCCTCTCCCTAATATCCGCAAAAACAGAGTTCTGGGTGTGCTGGGTAGCTGATGAATAACAACAAGTACGGTTTTAAATCCTTTGGGGAAAAAATAAATTCCTTGTCCCCAGTTTTCTTCATCCAGAGTACCATTAAAGCTTTCTAAAATTTCTACTGATGCTGTAGGAGTAAAAATCCACAATTGGGATAGTTCGGTTTCATTGATTCGCGTATCATTGCGTTTAGCTTGCCGTTCCAGTTCTGCATGAGTGTCAAATAATTTACCTATGCAACTGCGAATTTCACTTTTGCTGACTGGGTTACGGAATGGTTCAAAAATGGCAGAAATTTCCGCCATTTTTCCTAATAAACCTAGTGTTTCTATGCTTTGTGAGGGTTGGGGATAAGGTATAAATAATACATCTATTTGTCTGACTTCGGCGGTAACATCTTTACTGGTTTCTACTTGTCCGTAAGGTGTTAATAGTTCTGTGAGATACTGTTTAGCGAATTGATCATGTATAAAACGAGTCATTTATATAGTTCTTGAATAATACAGAAATATTAATTTAACATTCTTTAGCTCATGATTATCGCATCTTTGCAGTCCCGATAACCAGAAATCGGGGATCTAGTTTTAATAATGAATTTAAGGCAAAGGTGGGGGCGTTAAGTGCTAACCTAAAAGATGAAATCGCTTGGTCTGGGGTCTTCAAAGACCCACTTGTGAAAAATAGCTTCCATCATTTAGGCGCAGCATGGTCACCACCGCAGAAAAAACAAACATTGGTTACATTACCCAAGTAATTGGTCCGGTTGTAGACGTTAAGTTCCCCGGCGGTAAATTACCCCAAATCTACAACGCATTGACTATCACAGGTACTAACGAAGCTGGACAAAACCTCAGCTTAACCGTTGAAGTACAACAACTCCTCGGCGACAACCAAATCCGGGCTGTGTCCATGAGTACCACCGACGGTTTAGTTCGTGGTTTAGAAGTTGTTGATACTGGCGCTCCAATCACCGTACCCGTTGGTAAAGCAACCTTGGGACGGATTTTCAACGTTTTGGGCGAACCTGTAGATCAGCAAGGTCCCGTAAACGCGGAAGCATATCTACCTATTCACCGTGACGCTCCTAAATTCACAGATTTAGAAACCACTCCTTCTGTGTTTGAAACTGGGATTAAAGTTGTTGACTTGCTAACTCCCTACAAACGCGGTGGTAAAATCGGCCTGTTCGGCGGTGCTGGTGTTGGTAAAACCGTGATCATGATGGAATTGATCAACAACATCGCTACCCAACATGGTGGAGTATCCGTATTTGCAGGTGTAGGTGAACGCACACGCGAAGGAAATGACCTCTACAACGAAATGATGGAATCTGGAGTTATCAATAAAGATAATCTCAATGAATCCAAAATTGCTCTAGTTTATGGTCAAATGAACGAGCCACCCGGAGCAAGAATGCGGGTTGGTTTGTCTGGTTTGACAATGGCTGAGTATTTCCGTGATGTCAACAAGCAAGACGTATTGCTGTTTGTTGATAACATCTTCCGGTTTGTCCAAGCTGGTTCTGAAGTATCCGCGCTCTTGGGTCGGATGCCTTCTGCGGTAGGATATCAGCCTACTTTGGGTACAGACGTGGGTGCTTTACAAGAACGGATTACCTCTACCACCGAAGGTTCTATTACTTCTATTCAAGCTGTATATGTACCTGCGGATGACTTAACTGACCCCGCACCTGCTACCACCTTCGCTCACTTAGATGGGACAACAGTATTGTCTCGTGGTTTGGCATCTAAAGGTATCTATCCAGCGGTTGATCCTCTGGGTTCTACTTCCACCATGTTGCAACCCAACATCGTTGGTAGTGATCACTACGATACCGCACGGGCTGTACAATCAACCCTACAACGTTACAAAGAACTACAAGATATCATCGCCATTTTGGGTTTAGATGAATTGTCTGAAGAAGACCGTCTTGTTGTAGCTAGAGCGCGGAAAGTTGAGCGTTTCTTGTCTCAGCCTTTCTTCGTAGCTGAAGTATTTACCGGTTCTCCTGGTAAGTATGTGAAGTTGGAAGACACCATTAAAGGATTCAAACAAATTCTTTCTGGTGAGTTGGATGCTTTACCTGAGCAAGCTTTCTACTTGGTAGGCGATATTAACGAAGCGATCGCTAAAGCAGAAAAAATGAAAGGCTAAGAATTTTAGATTTTGGATTTTGGATTTTGGATTGTTTCAGTCCAGTCTAAAATCTAAGATCTCAATTTTTACCAATCACCAATCACCAATTAAGAATATGACATTAACTGTTCGTGTAATTTCTCCAGACAAAACCGTTTGGGATGCTCCCGCTGATGAAGTAATTTTACCTAGCACCACTGGTCAATTAGGTATCTTGAGTGGACACGCACCAATGTTGACAGCTTTGGATATAGGCGTAATGCGGGTTCGGGCTAATAAAAATGCCAGTTGGCAAGCGATCGCTCTTTTAGGCGGTTTTGCTGAAATTGATCAAGATGAAGTCACAATTTTAGTCAATGGTGCTGAACGGGGCGACAAAATTCAACTTGATGAAGCTCGCGCTGCTTATAATGAAGCACAAACTCGCTTGAGTCAAGTCAAACCAGAAGATCGTCAAGCACAAATCCAGGCAGATAAAACTTTTAAACGCGCCCGCGCTCGTTTTCAAGCTGCTGGTGGTTCAGTATAAATTGACAATTCAGATTTTTTGTAATTGCATGATGGGATTGTCCATCATGCAAATTTTTGCCCATAACATAGGACTTAAATTTTTTTAAATATCATTAATAATTCCTATATAATTATTAAAGTCAAAAAAAAATACTATTAATAAATTAGCTATGCAAACAGAATATCGGCAACGTCGTGAGCAGTTAATGGCGAAAATAGGCACGGGTACAGCGATTTTTAGAAGTGCGCCAACATCAGTAATGCACAACGATGTTGAGTATGCTTACCGTCAAGATAGTGATTTCTTTTACTTGACCGGCTTTAATGAAGCCCAAGCAGTAGCAGTATTAGCACCCCATCACGCAGAACATCGGTTTATATTATTTGTCCAACCCAAAGATAGAGAAAAAGAAGTTTGGAGTGGTTATCGTTGTGGCATAGATGCAGCCAAAGAGTTTTATGGTGCAGATGCAGCTTATCCTATTGCGGAATTAGATGAAAAGTTACCTCAATATTTAGAAAAAGCCGATGGTATTTATTATCATTTAGGACGCGATCGCAATTTTAACGATAGAATTCTTCAACATTATCAAAGTTTATTGCGGACATATCCCAAACGCGGTACAGGACCAGTTTCTATTACAGATCCTAGTATTGTTCTCCACAGCATGAGGCTACATAAAAGTAAAACAGAATTAGACTTAATGCGTCAAGCCGTAGAAATTGCCGTAGAAGCTCATAATTATGCTTTACAAAACACTGCACCAGGACGTTATGAGTACGAAATTCAAGCCGAAATAGAACATATTTTTCGGTTACGGGGAGGAATGGGACCGGCTTATCCTTCTATTGTGGCATCTGGTAAAAATGCTTGCGTACTGCATTACATTGAAAACAATTGTCAAATGCAAGAAAATGACTTGTTATTGATTGATGCTGGTTGCGCTTATGGTTATTATAATTCTGATATTACCCGAACATTTCCCATCAGCGGTAAATTCACAGGAGAACAAAAGATATTATATGAAATTGTTTTAGAAGCACAAAAACAAGCAATAGCAGAAGTAAAGCCGGGCAATTCCTTTCATGCACCTCATAATAAAGCCGTGCGGGTATTAACAGAAGGATTAGTAGAAATAGGTTTACTTAAAGGAGAAATTGACAAATTAATAGAAGAGGAGAAATATAAACCCTTCTATATGCACCGCACCAGCCATTGGTTAGGTTTAGATGTCCATGATGTGGGAGTTTATCAACATGGAGAAAACCCACAAACCTTACAACCAGGCCAAGTCTTAACCATAGAACCAGGACTTTATATAGTACCAGATACCAAACCCGTCGAAAACCAACCAGAAATTGATCCCCGTTGGGTAGGAATTGGGATTCGTATTGAAGATGATGTCTTAGTCACCCCAGATGGAAATGAGGTATTAACTGCGGGAATTCCCAAGGAAATAAATGATTTAGAAAAATATAGTCTTTGATCTATCTTCCTTCTTCCTTCGTGTTCTATCTCTCCGACTCTCCGGGACGCTCCGCGAACGTGGTTCATTTAATCTATATTCTTCTAATGCGAAAGGAGTATCTGAAGCGATGAAGCTTTTCCCAATAGTTGAATTTTTAATTGTTGATTACTGTTAAAAAGCTAAAAATCCTCATCATCAACAAAAAACTCTGCATCTTCATCTACCCTAGATTGCGACTCTCCCAACCCCCATAAAGGCTGCAAAACTGCTGTACCTAGCAAACCTACAGCCACACAAAAAGCCAACATCAACCCCAAGGGAATTTGGATTGATTGAAAACCCAAAAACCGTAAAGATACAGGAGTAGCATTTTGGACAGAAATTAGAGCGATCGCCACCACCCAAACAGCAACAATTACTGATATCAATAAATTTACCAATATTTTGAAAACCATAACGTTAAAATTTTAAAATTTAGTTCCCCTCCTCGCTTGCGGTGAACCAGCACCGTAGGCGGGTTTCCCACCGTAGGCGACTGGTGAATCCGAAGGGGGAGGGGTTAGGGGTGGGGTTCTATCCTAACTTAGCAATTTCACCTTCCATGAATTTAGCAATTTGGCTAAGTTTTTCTGGTGAGTTAGTTTCCATATACACCCTCACCAAAGGTTCTGTTCCAGAAGGACGCAGCAACACCCAGCTACCCTCTTCTAAATACAGTTTAATACCATCTTTCCTGCCCACCTCTTTCACCTTGATTCCTGCCACTTCTGAAGGCGGATTTTGGGTATAAGAATCAATCACGGCAACCTTGTGAGATTCAGTCAGGTGTAAATCCAAGCGATTGTTATACAAAGGACCATCAGCTTCCGCGATCGCTTCCTGTACCAATTGACTTAAAGGCTTACCTTCATAAGCGATCGCCTCAGCTACTAGCATATCTGCTAAAACCCCATCTTTTTCAGGAATATGCCCAATGATACTTAAACCACCGGATTCTTCCCCACCAATCAAAACAGCGGTTTCCCGCATTTTCTCACCAATGTATTTAAAACCTACCGCAGTTTCATAAATTTGCAGCCCATACTTAGCAGCGAAATTATCCAACAAGTGCGTAGTTGCCACAGTGCGAACAATTGCCCCACTTTTACCCTTGTTTTTTATTAAATGCCGTGCTAGAACTAACAGCACTGTATTGGGAGTCAGGACATTACCTTGTTCATCAACAATACCAAAGCGATCGCTATCACCATCGGTAGCCAAACCCAAATCCGCATGATCAGCCTTCACGGCCGCCACCAACTCAACTAACTGTTCCCCTTTGGGTTCAGGCATACCACCCCCAAAAAGCACATCTCGCCAATCATGGAAACTTTCTAGCTGACAGCCGCAATGTTGCAGGACTTCATCTAAATAGCCACGAGAGGTAGAATAAAGGGCATCATACTTCACCTTTAAATTTGCACTTTTAATTTTTTCCACATCCAACAAAGTGTAGATAAAATTCAGATAATCGGGCTTAGGATCAAAAGTAGAAATTAAACCAGATGGGTTACTTCCAGGTAATTCATCCGATGCCGTTTCTATATTGGCCACAATAGTATCAGTAATTTCTGGAGTTGCAGGTCCCGCATAATCAGGAATATATTTAATCCCACAATAAGGTGCAGGATTATGACTAGCAGTAAACATCAAAGCCCCTGCGGAATTCAGAAGCCGGGCATTGTAGGCAATTACTGGGGTAGGACAATCCCGATCAGTAATTTTCACATTCCAACCCAAATCTGCCAAAACTGCGGCAGAAGTCCGGGCAAACTCATCAGCTAAAAACCTAGTATCGTAGGCAATTAAAACAGGTTTATCCTTACTATAGGCAGTTTCCAGATAACTAGCGATTGCCCTGGTGACTTTCCGCACATTGGGAAAAGTAAAATCATCAGCAATAATTCCGCGCCATCCATCAGTACCAAACTTTATTTTACCGGAATTGCTAGGGTTACTCATATTGCCACTCTCTCCCGTGCATGATTATTACTATTTACTATTAGGAAGCATCCCGCAAAGCTGTGGAACAGCCACTAAGCCGCAAGTATCCCCAAAGTAATTTCTCTCACTCTATATGAGCAATGTCAACCCCCGATAGACCCTTTGTTAGTTACCACCTTTGGTCTTTATTTGCCCCCAGCCGGGGACAGGAACATTGGCATTGCCAAATGAGAAGAGGATTTATTAAAGCCCGACAGCATGAACCACAAGTTAAGGCTTTGTTAGCAACAGCTACTTCACCCCAGCGCATTGGTATTCTTGCCCAAAAGGGTGTATATGAGTTTCATCACCATCATCATTGGCTAACTCAGGTTGATGGTGTGGAAAAAGTTGCCCGATTGTTGGGATTGAGTCATACTCATGAAACCGTTAAATATCGGGTATTACAAATTTTACGAAAATATCAGAATGCCCCTTTATTATTAGGTAAGCGGATTCTGGAATTGACTGCCGGTGATGAAGGTTTTCCCAAACCGATTGTGATTGAAAAACAAGATTATTGCTTTCGGTTATATGCCGCGATGGATTGTATATTTATTGAGTCTGATAGCACCTTACATATTTTAGATTTTAAAACTGGTAGATCGGCTTTTGACCACAGACAAGCATTAGTTTATTTACTTGCAGCCCGTTATCTTTATCCTGGCAAACCCGCAGTTGCATCTTTTTATAATTTGGAAGTTTGTAAAAAATCGGAATTAATTACTATTAGTAATAGTGAGTTTAAAGCTTTAGAATCTGAGTTAGCAAATATTGCCCATCAACATCAAGAAGATTTGCAACAATATGAAGCTAAAAATAGCAACTTCAGTCAAATATTTCCCCCAAATCCCGGCAACCATTGCCGTTTTTGTGCTTTTAATTCTATCTGTGAATTTGCTGATTTAAAACTACCAAAATCCTATTCCATGCCAATTACAAAATCTCATCCTTCTCCCACATCTTCGTGAGTCGTACTTTGGTGATTTGGGGTGATTTGGGCTTTGGCTAGTTGTTGTATGGGACGGTTGGTGATTTGGAGGGTTATGCTACCGGAGAAAAAATTTCTATGCCCAATTAGAAAATAAACCTTAATTACTGGTATTATATGGTTGAGGCATTTCTCTTATTCATACTGTGAAATGCCCATTTTTTAATTTCTGGAGCTATTCAATGTCAATTTACGTCGGTAATTTGTCCTATCAAGTCGGAGAAGAAGACCTCAAGCAGGTTTTTGCAGAATATGGAACTGTAAAAAAAGCTCAACTACCTATTGACCGAGAAACTGGTCGGATGAGAGGTTTTGCCTTTGTAGAAATGAATTCAGATGCAGAAGAACAAGCCGCAATTGCTGCACTTGACGGTGCTGAATGGATGGGACGTAGCTTAAAAGTTAACAAAGCTAAACCCAAAGAAGATAGAGAAGATAGAGGTTCTTATGGTGGTGGTGGACGCAATCGCTACTAAATTTTGCCATTAAGACTCTAAGATACAAGGTTGGGTTTCCTTGCGTCAACCCAACCTTGATGACAAATACAGCATTTTCCGGTGTTATGAGTTACATATCCAGCGGGCAAGATGCCCGCACTACAAGAGTTTCATAGTTCAAGTTTGTACCTTATTAAAGCGAAATATACTGTATCTCACCATAAATTTCTAAAATAATTCACAACCATAATTAACTGTACAAATCTTTCTGCATCATCAATCTCCACCTCAATTATTGATGATTTTGTTAATCTAGCTGTCGGTGATTTGAAGGGTTATGCTGCTGGGGAAAAAATTTCCATGCCCAATCGGAAAATAAAGCTTAATTACGGGTATTATATGCTTGAGGCATTCCTCATGCTCATATTGCAAAAGTCCACTTTTTAATTTCTGGAGCTATTTAATGTCAATTTACGTTGGTAATTTATCCTATGAGGTTACAGAAAGTGACCTTTCTGGGGTTTTCGCAGAATATGGAGCTGTTAAGAGAGTCCAACTACCCACTGACCGGGAAACTGGTCGTAAAAGAGGTTTTGCCTTTGTAGAAATGGGTTCAGATGCAGAAGAGGAAGCGGCAATTACTGCACTTGACGGTGCTGAATGGATGGGACGTAGCTTAAAAGTTAACAAAGCTAAACCCAAAGAAGATCGTGGTGGTGGCGGTGGTGGACGAGGTGGATATGGTGGTGGCGGTGGTGGACGCGACCGTTACTAAGTTTTACCATTAAGACCCCAATTATCATATTTTGAGGACAGAGATTTTCTCTGTCTTTTCTTTATTTTATGCGCTATCATCAAAAAACTCTGATGGCTTACACCAAACCACACTATAGCGGTTCTTGATTGAGTGAAATACAAGAACCCCACCCCCAACCTCCTCCCCGCAAGCGAGGAGAGGGCTATGATTTACCTCATTCAAGTGCATACCGCTATATTAGCAAAACTTATTTATTTTTAACCCACATTCAGCATGAGTAAATATACTCAAAATATTTTTCCCAGCAGGTTAT